>JBEKOZ010000063.1:0-12622 GCA_049521275.1 Bryobacteraceae bacterium
ATGATGTCTAGTACAATGGCCGACGCCGCAACCCCGGCGCGGAGATACCCCAAGACTTCCTCTCCGTCGGCGGCCAACTGCACTTCATACCCTGCACAACGAAGCGTCACTCCGAGGTAATCTCTCACCTCCGCATCGTCTTCGGCGACAAGGATGGTCTCCCGTCGTATTTTCGAATTCAAGAATGTATCCCTCCGTTACTTTCCTAAACGCCACGAGATCTCGGGATATTTCCCTGAGATTCCGCGCGCCGGTGCGGCAGCACAAACGAAAATGACGCACCGCTCTCAAACGTTTCAGCCCAAATGTGCCCTTGATGCCGATGCATGATCAACCGGCAAATAGCGAGGCCGAGGCCGCCGCCGGACCGGTCCTGCGATCCAGCGTACGACGTATACTCTTCAAAAATATGGTTCAAGAGCTCGGGAGGAACTCCCGGCCCCGTGTCCTTGATGTCGACCCGATACGAGTTCGGGGTTCGGACAGACGCAACTCGACGGTCGACCGAAGCCGTTCCGCTCAGGAAGCGGCGCTCCCAAAAATAGGGATAGCCTGAGACCTCGATCTGGCCCTTGCGCTGTGTGAATTTGCAGGCATTATCCAACAGATTCAAAAGAACTTGCTCGATTTGAGATGCCTCGAAATAGAGCGGCTGCGCGGGTGCCAGAATCTCGGTTGCCTGTACCGAGATCTGTTTATCCCGCGCGAGCGGCAGGATCTCATGCATCGCTTGTTTGATCCGTTCACGGATGTCACCCTCGCGAAGGTCGGGTTTGGGGTTGGTCTTGGGACCTATGCTCAAATCGAACATTGCGGACGCCATCCGTGAGATTCGCTTGGCGCTGTGCTCCATGCGCTCAAGAGCCTCTTTCTGTTCGTCACTGAGAGGGCCCAATTGACCGCTGGCGAGTAGCCCACAAAATCCTGACAGCGCGGTGAGCGGAGCCCGAAAATCATGAACGGCCCGCGCGATAAAGTTAGTGCGCTGCTGATCGTACTCCTGTAGCCTCAGGTTCGCCTGGAGCAGGCACTGCAGGATATCATCCCGATCGGCACGAAGGCTTTCGACGTCGGATCCCACTGCCCCATCTCGCGTTGAGATCACAGATCTCAAGAACGCGCGCAGCACGGCTCGAGTCACCGGCTTGAGCAGGATGTTGCCTTCAGCTGTGGGCGTTTCTTCGAGCAGTGCCTCTATTTCCGACGGCGCGACTAAGTAAAAGGTCCTGCCGTACCCGGCGCGGTCTGCGGGGCAACACTCCCAGTCCAGCAGAAACACCTCAGAGTTCGGGATCTTGCGGGAATCGGAAGAAAGATCGAGGTCCAGCAGCGCGTCCGCTTCGCCTAACTCGCGCAGCACCTCGCGGCAAAGCGCAATTAGATCAGCGTCGTACGAGATCACTGATAGGGTGATCGTCGATCCAACCAA
The DNA here is from genome assembly GCA_049521275.1 of Bryobacteraceae bacterium. GTDB lineage: Bacteria > Acidobacteriota > Terriglobia > Bryobacterales > Bryobacteraceae > Palsa-187. The sequence goes on from JBEKOZ010000063.1 coordinate 1,430, forward strand.
CACGGTAGTATTGTCGGTCAAGATCTGAGCTGTAGTGGACATGACATTGGACAATCGCCAAAGGCTCGCCAAATTCGCAGGTAGCACGCGCTGACCGCGGAGGGGCGCGCACACGATTGACTGTCCGTTAACCTCCTCTAGTCTGCACTCGAGAGAACAGCGCCGCCGAACACCGTTCAAATTTTTGGCTCATAGCTACTCGGGCTCCGACTCCTGAGTTATACGCCAACTTACTAACCCTCATACTACCAGCTGCTCATGATGAGGACACCTCGGACCCCAAGGTGTTGGAACGTTTCCGATTATTCTGTACCTTGTAAAGCATAATCGCTTCAGGGAGAACTGTCAATGGACAAAATGAGCGAATTCTTAAGATACAAGACTATTAGTTAGTACCAGATAGCGACTTTCTGGTACTTTATACCCAAGCGTGCTCAGTGTCGAACCAGGGCCAAATCGGCCTCGTTTATCGATCTACTCAATCGGTTCACAAGTCCCGCCATGCGTTAATCCAAACGACAAGTCTGCGGGCTCCTTTACCGCGCCGGAGTCTGACGCGTACCCGGTCGGTTTTGGCTCCGGAAATCGCAGGCTGAGGTGCATGCCTGCTGAGAAGGCAGTTTGACGCTCTAAGGTTGTCAACGAGCCTTCGTGTCGTTATTATTGGACGCGACGTCGGCCGGGATGGGTACCCTTGAAGACTAATTCGACTTAACAATCACCGTACTCGTGCCCGTCGGTGTTTTTCGACCCGAATGTGCTAAACTCAGCGATGGCAACAAGAATGATCGAAGGCCGTCATATTTCTCGTTGGACGCTCCTCGTCGTTGGAACCGTGGTTGCTCTGGCTCAGCAGGCTGTGCCTGGGCAATTCCCGGCCAATCCTACCCAGAATCAGCAGTTCCCGTCGATCCGGCCCGATTACGTGCTTGGCTCTAACGATCAGATCCTGATCCGAGCCCCGGGGGTGGACGAAATCAACGAACGGCCGTTTCGAATTGATGTGGATGGTTTCATTACCTTGCCCCTGATCGGTAAGGTTCGAGCTCAGGGCCTAACGGTGCAAGCCCTCGAAACCGATCTGGTGACTCGTCTCAAGCAGTTCATTCGGGAGCCTCAAGTTCTCATCTCTGTCGTGCAGTTCCAAAATGAACCCGTGTTCTTCCTGGGAGCGTTCCGGTCTCCCGGAATCTACCCGGTGCAAGGGCGGCGCACACTGGTCGAAATGTTGTCGACCGTCGGGGGCCTGCTGCCAAACGCGAGCCGTCGAATCAGGGTCACGCGGCGCGCCGAATACGGGCCGATCCCGCTTGCCAACGCCGTTCAGAGCGCTGACGGAAAGACCAGCACCGTCGAGATCAGCCTCGAAAGCCTGACGCAGAATGTGAACCCGGATGAAGATATTGTTCTGAAGGCCTATGACATCGTCTCCGCGGAGCCGGCAGACCGCATTTATGTGAGCGGTGAAGTGACGAAAGTCTCGGTTATTGAGCTCGCCGGTCGCCCTTCGATTTCTGTTACGGAAGCGATCACCGAGGCGGGCGGCTTTACTCCGTTCGCGATTCGCGACCACGTTCGAGTTCTACGGCCAGTCATGGGAACCAACTGGCGCGCTGAGATCGACATCGATTTGAAGCGGGTATTTGAGGGGAAAAATATCGATTTTCCCTTGTTGCCGAACGATGTGCTTTACGTGCCGCGCTCCACAAAACGAGCGGTTCTAGGCCCTGCCGGAACCACATTCTTGGCATCAATCCCGCTCGTCATTATCACAGCCCTCCTTCGTTAAGAGACATGAACTCGACTACTTTAGGAAGCTGGCGAGCGCAACGGTGGCTACCCACGTTCCTCGCCGCGATTTTGGCTCTGCCACCAAGCCTTCTCGCACAGCAACCCGTTGTTCAACAGCCGGCGCAGCCTCCCGAATCTCTCCCGGCGGTCGAAAGCCTTAAGGTGATGCCCCTCGCCGGCAATCATGCAATGAACGATTTGGAGCGTCGGGTCATGGCTCCTCTGGTGGTTCAGGTGCTCGATCAGAACGCCCGGCCAGTCGAAGGGGCACAAGTCGTTTTCCGGTTTCCCTTGAACGGCCCCGGAGCCGAGTTTTCGAATCATCAGCCGTCTCAGACCGTCAGGACCAATGTCGATGGCCAAGCCGCCGCGGTTGGCTGGATGGCGCGCGAATCGGGAAGTTTTCAGGTCCATGTCACCGTCTCTCGCGGGAATGAGCTCGGAGAGACGACTGTCTTCATGACGAATGTCAATAGAGTTGTGGGTGACGGACAGGAAAAACATAAAACCTGGTGGTCCAATAAATGGGCCAAAATCGCGGTCATAGCGGGGGCCGCCGGAGTAGTCACCGCTGTCATCTTGCTTACCCGCGGCGGAAGCAGCACTAAGACGGTCACGGCCTCACCAGGTTCCCCCACCATCGGAGGCCCGCAATAGGGTCATGCGTTCCGGATTTCTTCCTCTCTCGATTTTTCTATCGATCAGTTCGCTTCTCGCGCAGCAGGCTAGCGGTCCGGTCGAAGGATTTACCTTCGATCCGCCAACGATGAGCCTGCGGCCGGTGATCGGCTCCCTCGGCTCCGCGTCGCTGGGACAGCCTCTACTTGAAGGAGTTGCCTTCGGGTCGGTCGCGCCCCAGCAAGATTACGCTCTTACATTTCGGGAGGGCCGCTGCGCGTTGGTGCTGGGCTTGGGCTCCGCCCAGGGATCCACGGTCAGGGTGCCAGGCTCATTTGTTTTACCAGAGGGCGTGGCTTGGTCGGGCGATGGCTCGACGGCGATTCTCTACTCCCGAACGGGAAACTGGATTCAGATCCTTTCGGGTCTTCCCTCTGCTGTGAATCTGGGAGCGTCCTTGAGCGTCGCTCCGTTGGGCAATCTAACCGCCGTAACTACTAATACCCACGGCTCCCAGATCGCGATTGGCGTGACCGGGGAAGCGGCAGGTGTTTATCAGGTTGCAAACGGAGTAAACTTCGCCCCGCTTTTGTCGATTGCACAGCCGATAGCCCTTGCTTTCAGCGATGATGGTGGAACTCTTTACGCCCTGGACGGCGCCACCGGCCAGGTGTTTGCGCTAACGATGGCCGATTTAGTGTCCGAGTCCTGGCCTCTGGCCGGTCTGGCGGATCCCGTTGCGATAAGGGCCACGCACGACACGGCAAATCGGGCGGTGCTTTACGTGGCTGGACGCAACGACCGTTTGCTCGTGGCCTATGACTCCTCGACCCACCAGGCTCTGGCGAGCGTGCAGCTCAGTTTTCAGCCCAGCGGGATTCTCCCTTTGGGGGTGAACAGCTTCCTGCTAGGGGCGCGCACCGCCAGCGACGATATCCTCTGGTCCTTTCGGAGCGCGCCGCAGCCGATCGTTTACTTTGTGCCGGCACCCCCGGTCGAGTTGCGGGAGAACCGCAGTAAATGAGCTCGATCCTAATCGGCAGAATCGTCTTCCTCTCGACGGCACTGGCTACGCTGGCTTCTGCTCAAACGATTCCATTTCAACTATTGGCCACCCAGGGGAATAATGCCGCCATTGTTCAAAACGGCTCTCCCCTTACGCTGAACTCGGCCATTGGACAATCCCAGGCAGTTCAGGTCAAGGCTACCTACACTGGAACCGGTCAGGCGCTCCTTCCGGCGCAGCCTCTCGTAATCGGGTCCACCGAATTTACAGCAACCCTCGCAACTACTCCTCCCGTTACTCTGACTACCGGCGAGAGTGTTTCCTTCAGCATCCAATTTCTTCCGACGAGCGCAGCGTTGAGCACCGCGGAAATGAGTCTGCTCTTTATAGAGACTGTGCCGGCGACGACCGCAGGCGGCACAGCGACGTCAACAACCAGCTATATCAGCCTGTCGCTCGAAGGTACCGCTCCTTCTTTTGTCTTGAGCTACACCCTCCAAACGAACGGGAACGTCGTCCCCTTACAGGCCGGGGGGACGATCGTCTTCCCGTCCACGCCGGTCAATACCACAGCCCAAGCAGCGTTTAACATTACCAATGCGGGGAGTGGAGTGGGCACCATCACAGCCATTTCGATCACCCCTGGCGCGTTCAGCCTGGCCAGTGTGCCGTTATTTCCGCAGGGCATTGCCGCGGGGCTCACCCTCCAGGTGCAGGTGCTCTACAAGCCAACCGCGGTTACCTCCGACACCGGACAGATCCAGGTCACCTTCGCAACAGGCTCACCGGTGACGATCAATCTACAGGGCAGCGGCAGTTCGGCGAGCCTTGTTTATCAGCTTCTCCAGTCCGGCACGCCAACCACGATTCCTCCGGGTGGCACAGTTCCTATACCCAACACCAACGTCGGCCAGAGCAGCAGCGTCGTGATTCGGGTGCTCAATACCGGGAACGCATCTGGAACCGTATCCTCGATTAACGTCAGCGGATCGGGATATCAGTTGAGTAATGTGCCGGCGCTTCCGCAGACTCTGGCGCCCAACGCGAGCATAACGTTTACGCTCACCTTCTCGCCCACGCAACCCGGAACATTCAACGGCAGTTTATATATTAATTCGGACACTCTGGTCCTGGCCGGAGTAGGGTTAGGGCCGCTGTTAACGTTTTCCTACGTGACAGGCGGAACCACCATCACACTCGGCGCGACCAACACGTCGGTGGTCTTCAGTCCCGTTATGATCAGCCAGTCAGCGCAGGTGATTTTAGATGTCAAGAACACCGGGACGCTCGCGGCGACTATCTCCAATATCGGGATCGGACAGACCGGCAGCCCGTTTTCACTCTCGGGGCAGCCACCTCTCCCAGTCACCCTTGCTCCGAATGCGGATTTTCATTTGACGATTACCTTCACGCCAACCGCATTGGGCTTCGCAAACGGGACGCTGCTGCTTGATACAACGACCGTGCCATTGGTTGGTTCCGGCACTCAGCCCCCGCCGCTGCCCTCGTATACCATTGGGGGCGCAAGCGGGACCGTCCAGGCAGGAACTCAACCCAATATCACCCTGACCCTCGCCAGTGCCTATCCCGTAGCGGTGTCCGGCGTACTCACCGCAGCCGTTTCCGGCAGTCTTCCCGCTGATCCAGCCGTCCTCTTCGCCACCGGAGCGCTTACAGTTCCATTCATCATCCCCGCCAATAGCACCAGCGCTGTTTTTGGCAGTCAAGGGACGCAGATCGGGTTACAGATGGGAACCGTTGCCGAAGAAATCACCCTCACGCCAACCTTCGCAACGCAGGCCGGCAATGTGGACCTGACGCCCGCTTCACCCACAACTTTGCAGTTGACGGTGGCACCCGCAGCGCCGACCCTCATCGCCATTGCGCTCAGTAACCAAACGACAAATGGCTTTACGATTTCGGTAACCGGTTTCACGACAACCCGCACCCTTACGGCGTGGAACGTTCAGTTCACGACGGCCGCAGGTTACACCATGCCGGTGACTCAGTTTACGATCGACGTGGAATCGATCGCCACAGTATGGTTTGAAAGCACCGGTTCACGGGCATTTGGTGGCCAATTTACGCTGAGTATCCCCTTCACCTTCCAAGGAACGGTCCCCACGGGCCAGACCGTCCTGAACAGCATCGCGTCCGTTGCGGTTACTGTGGCAAACGGGGTCGGGACGTCAAGCTCCATTCAAATCAACGCGCAGTAGTGCGAGCGTAACTCTGTTATCCTTCGGAATGAAAGAGCGATGGGGTGCCGGCAACCGAGTAGCGTCTCGAAAAGCGCCTGAAGTCTATGCTCATTAGGATCCGGGTTCCATCGAGGGTTGCACCAGAAACGCCACCTAAGCCCTCCGCCTCCTATCCAATCCGCCCAACCTCGTTGGTCGCCTCCGTTGGAATCCACGCCGTCGCCATCCTGAGCCTCCTGTCCGCTTCGCCCCGGGGCTCGGTCTCGCGCACGCCGATCATGGACGAGTTGGTACAACCGAAGACCCACAAAATCCTCATTTATGATCTCCGTAGAACACCACGCGATGTTGAACCGCTCAAGAAGGTAGGAAACTCTCCGCGACCGCGAGGTGCGGAACTGTCGAAACAAGCGGTGATTGCGACGTCTCGAAAGCCTAAATCGAGCAAGCAGATGATCTGGCTTCAGGCCCCCAAAATCCAAATCCAACGGGACGTGCCGATGCCAAACCTGATCGCCAGGATGAAAACCTCGCATGCATTCCTGCCAACCATCCCCGAGGAAAGACCTCGGCCGAAAATCGAGGCCGCAAAGGCGGACCAACCTAACCCCTCACCGCCGGAGCCCAAGCTGGTTCGCACCTTCGCGCCTCCACCCGCCCCTCTTCGTCAACCGAAACTGCCTCTACCGATCCAGGTTTCCGAATTGCCGGCCGCGCCGTCTGTCGCCTCTCCAACCGTGTCAAATCCCTTACCACCTGGCGCGGGAATCCCTTCGATGCTCCCGGGCTTGGCGCTCCCAACCTCGATCGCACCCGTGGCGCCGGTACCAAGCCCCGGCGATTCTAAGGCGGACATTGCCATAGCCAGTCTCCATCCAGCGGAGAATGCCAAGGCCGTTGTGCCGGACGGAGGACGTCCGGGCCGATTCTCCAAGGCCCCGGAAACCGGCTCTCCAGCGACCGGTGACATCGGCAAATCGGCGGCGGTCGTCGTGCCGGATCTGACCGTCCGGGAGGACAAGACCAAACCCGTCAGGGTGGTGCCGGACCCGACCCGAACAAAAGCGGTTCTGTACACCGAGAGGGTGAGGAGCGTTTCACTTTCGACCCTGTCTGTACCATTGCGCCCCTCGTCCCGCACGATCCCGAGGGCCGTCGACGCCCGGTTCCAGGGCCGGAACGTCTACATCATCGTCGTGCCTATCGAGAATATGCCCGCATATGGCGGAGACTGGATTGTCTGGTTTGCGGAACGGCAGACTGTTCCTGGAAAAACTCCTCTGATACGAGCGCCCGTTCCGTTTCGAAAGATGGAACCTGCCGATGAGACTCCATTCAGCGATTCCGCGCAGGCGCGTGTTCTGATTTCGGCAGTGCTGGATAAAGATGGCCGGCTCAGTGATCTCGCAATTCTAACGAGGCCTCCCACGATCAGCGAGCAGGCCGTTGTTCAGGACCTCGCGTCGTGGGAATTCAAGCCGGCGACGCACGAAGGAGCCCCTGTCGAAGTGGAGGTCGTTATTGAGATCCCTTTCAATCTGGCTACCGCAGTTGCCAAACGGAAGCAGCCGTAAGTGGCTTCTGCGTCCACTCATTTCATAGTGGCTGCTGCGCTGGCATTGCCTGCGCTCAGGTCTCGCCAGTTGACCGCGCTAATGCCGGGATGGGCTCTACCCGAGAGTTCCGGCCTGCTGGCGCTGGTTCCCGATTTCGATCTCGCTGGGCGGCGCCTGTTCGGCATCCGAAACCCCAGCATTCTTTCGCATCGCGGCCTTTTCCACTCGCCGTTTTTTCTTATTCTGCTTGCCGCTGTGATGGCGCTCATCGTCTCACGCGGTTCTTCCCGCAAGACATTCGCGTGCCTGTGGCTTCTGTGGGCGGGATGCATGGTGACGCACCCACTACTGGATGCACTCACCGACGGCGGTCGAGGGGTCATGCTGCTGCTTCCGTTTGCGCGAACCCGGTTATACTTTCCTTGGCGGCCAATTCACACGCCGCCCGCTCTTCAGCCCCTCTTCGCGCGGACCTTTCTAATTCGTTACTCCGAAGTGCCGTTTTGTGCAGCTGCGGTCGTGGCGGGCGTCTCGGGGCTGCTCTTGCGGAGGCGTGCCGATCGGATCAGCTAGGGTAAGTTTCGGCGTATTCTACGCCCGGCACGCTGGGCATCGTTTCCATTAGTGTTCTGCGCAGCAGGTTCGAGAGGTCGGAATCGCCCATTTGGATTCGCTGCACCTCAATTCCAACCCGGAATTGTGCCCCTTCGGGATTAGAATACACAACGCGACCTACCGCGACGCTGTCCGCCATTTCCAACTGAACCAAATCATCCGGCGCGAGCGGAAGCGGCTGTAACACGCTGATGCCGGACTCCGAAATATTACAGGTGCGACCCATGCATGCCTGCTGGCGCATCTTTAAGTCCGTCACTCTCGTTTCAAACTGAACTTCTGTCCGTGGATGGATCCGGCGTTCCATGTAGCCTCAATCGACCCACGCCGCGAAAAACTTTAGCATCGCCGGTGTGGGGAGAGTTATCGTTCCGGTCCCGCCCGACGCTGGAATCGAGTTGCCATCCGGCTCCGCCGCGACGACGCTCTTGATGGCGATTGGAATCGTCGCGGAAGAAGGTTTCGCCGCAATCTGGAACGTCGCCACCGCAACCTCTCCGTCCGCCAAAGTCGTGTTCTTCCCGCCGAAAATCAGACACTTGGTTGCCGAGCAGGATAGAGTCTTTCCGGCCGCTTTGGTCGAAATTCCGGCCACAACCGTAACTTTAGTGATATCCGGGGAATAACCGAACGACCACTCAAGGGCGGTAGGCTGCGCTCCGCCCGACAAAGTGATTGGAAGGTCCACCGTCCAGCCCGGTTTCGCCCAACCGGATCCAATGGACAAGCCCGCGGTCTTTCCTATTAGCAGCGCGGGAAAGACCAATAAGCTGGCGCAGATTAAGTCGCGCAGTTGTTTCTTCAAGCGATGCCCTTACTATTCTACGCCTGATCCCGTCCCTGAGAAACAGGTTTTTCTGTATCCTGATCTTAGTGTTCCGAGGACATCATCGACAGGTCCGGCTCCTGTTCGGCGCTTCCGACGCCATCCTGCTGTGTCTGGCCTTCCGGCTCGCCTATTGGGTCCGCGCCCGCATGGAGTTGCATTTTGAGTTTTACATTCTGCCTCCCGAAGTCGCGTTGTTGCTGGTATGGTCGATGCTGGTCTGGATCGGCTCGGGCTATTGGTGGGAGATCTACGACCGCATCGATGCCGCCCATCCCCGCGTCATTCTGCGCGACGCATTCCGCCAGTGCCTGCTCGGCGCCGGACTCATGGTCCTGTTCCAGTACCTGCTGCGCCTCGATCTGAGCCGCTTTTTCGTGGCGATCTTCGCGGCCATTGCATGGGTGCTGATGTGTTTGCTCCGCCTGAACGCGGGACGCATTCTGGGACTCTTCCGGCGCGAATTTGGGGCACGCCATTTTGTCATGGTGGTCGGGCTCGGCGAGCCTGCCCGCCTGATGGGACGCCAATTAGAGGAGGCTGCCCGCTTCGGCATCCGTCTTACAGGTTTCCTGGCGGACCAACCCGGCGAACCGGATGCAAAGGAAATCGAGATCGAAGGACGCTATCCAGTCCATTAGCTCGACATAATGCCGGAACTCCACAAGAGCCATGTGATCGATGAGATCGACTTCGCTGTGGACAGCCGCCGTCTGATTGAGCTCGAAGATGTCCTCCTGGCCTGCGACGACGAAGGAGTTCGGACGCATGTTGCGGTCGATTTTTTCCCCCACATCAACAGCCGGATCTACTTGAACCGCCTGGGATCCTCGCCCCTGCTCACGTTTTCCGCCACCCCCCATGACGAGATCCGGCTACTCGTAAAGCGCACCACCGATATCCTCCTCGCCGGAGCCGCCCTGGTATTATTTTTCCCGTTCATGCTGTTGATTATGGCGATCATCCGCTTTACCTCACCCGGTCCCGCCATTTTTCGCCAGGAGCGCTGTGGTTTGAACGGCCGCCGCTTTGTGTTTTATAAATTCCGATCCATGTGCCAGAACGCCGAGGCCATGCGCGCTTCTCTCGAACATCTCAGCGAACGCCAGCTGGCGCTCAAGATTCCCAACGACCCGCGTCTGACCTCCGTGGGCCGCTGGTTAAGAAAGTTCTCGATCGATGAATGGCCCCAGCTTTGGAACGTCTTGAAAGGCGATATGTCCCTGGTGGGTCCCCGGCCTGCACTGCCGGAAGAGGTCCAACACTACCAGAGATGGCAGCGGAGGAGGCTCCGTATGCGTCCCGGCTTAACGTGCCTTTGGGCCGTTTCCGGGCGCGATAGCGTCGATTTCGAAACCTGGATGAGGCTCGACATGGAGTACATCGACAAGTGGTCGCTCGCTCTGGACTGGCAGATTATTCTGCGAACCGTTCCGCAGGTTCTTTCCGGCAAAGGCGCGCACTGAGAAGTTCCGTGCTGGTCAAAAATGATACTGGAAGTTTGGAGGCACATACGAAGTGTATGTGCTGCTCATGCCGATCCAGCTCCCATCGTTATAGACCGAATTGGTCACCAAGGCATCCGAGGTTGTGGATATGCCCCCGATGTCGTACCAAGTGTCTCCTCCAGCGACTTCCAGGCTGGCCAAGTCATAGTTGACACCAGCCTGTAAGGTGATCGGAGTGGCGAGCGTGGTGTAAACAAACTGCCCCGCCGTGCATCCGGCCATATTCACGACCGCCAAACCACCCGTAACCTCCTGCACGGTCGAAGCGTTCACGAACTCTACCGCATGCGTCCCAGAGTTGCCCGCCAGGCAGAGTCTGCCGACTGCCGTGACGATGAGATTGCTGGATCCAACCGTCAGCTGCGTCCCCACCCATCCGCCGTAGTTATTGCGCACATCCGCCCCGGCGTATGCGGTGATGAAGGTCGTTCCGGATGGAGTCGTTCCGGACACAACAGAGAACTCGAAGTTCGGCGGCCCATATGACGTATTGAGTCCGCCTTCTCTGCCCCACGCTCCGCCGTAATAAGCCGAATTTGTGGCGGTCGCAGCCGAGGTGGTAGACACGGGCCCGAAGTCGTACCAAGTGTCTCCTCCTGTCACTTCCAAGCTCGTCAGGTAATAGCTGACGCCTGCCTGTAGACTGATCGGCGCAGTGAGCGCGGCGTAAATAAACTGTCCGGCCGAGCATCCGGCCATATTCACCGCCGCGGATCCGCCGGCCACATCCTGCCGAGTAATGGCGTTCGTAAACTTCACCGTGTGAGTGCCCGAGTTTCCCGTGAGACACAATCTCCCGACCGAAGTGACACTGAGTGAGCCGGATCCAATCGTTAGCTGCGTCCCGACCCATCCGCCGTAATTATTGCGCACATCCGACCCAGCGTATGCGGTAATGAAGGTCGTTCCGGACGGAGTCGGCCCGGACGGAGCCGTTCCGGACGCAATAGTATACTCAAAGTTCGGCGGCCCATAGGATGTATTGAGACCGCCTTCACTACCCCACGTTCCGCCGTAAAAAGCCGATTTCGTGATGGTGGCAGCCGAGGTGGCGGACACTGCCCCATAGTCG
>JBEKOZ010000064.1:0-12619 GCA_049521275.1 Bryobacteraceae bacterium
GGAGCTTTCCACACTTCTGAGGTTTCGTGCGTGTTTGCAGCCGACCCTGGCAGCGATCTGGCCAAAGCCATGTCCGGCGCGTGGCTGCGATTCGCCGCCACCGGAAACCCCAACGGAGGCGGCCTGCCGCCATGGCCCGCGTACACCGCCGCGGCCGATCCGTATCTCGAATTCGGCGATACAATCAAGGCGGGGTCGGAGCTGCATAAGAAGGAAATCGACGCGCTGGCGGCCCTCACCACGAAATGATCGAGGTCGTACTTCTTTTTTGTTTTGTCGCCATTCTGTCCGCGGTGGTCAGCGCGGTACGAGGCATCGCGATGTTGCTCGGCATCGTTACGCGCCCGCTCAGGGAGCGCATATTGGATAATCAAAGTGGAGAAAACGCCCAATATGATCCTCGAAGCGACCATGCCGTCGATCCTCGAAACCGAATTTAATCCGAAAATATCCGCCGAAGTCCGCTTCGACGAAGCTGCCGCCCGCCTTGGCCTGGATGACGGCATGCAAAAAGTTCTGCGCAGTCCCTCGCGCGAAATCATCGTGCATATTCCCGTCTCGCTCGACGACGGACGCCTGGAAGTGTTCACCGGCTACCGCGTGCAGCATTCGATCGCCCGCGGTCCGGCGAAGGGCGGCATCCGTTACGCCCCCGATGTCTCGCTCGACGAAGTGCGCGCTCTCGCCGCGTGGATGACCTGGAAGTGCGCGGTCGCGAATCTGCCATTCGGAGGCGGGAAAGGCGGAGTAATCTGCGATCCCAGCCTGCTATCGCCCTCTGAAATCGAACGCATCACGCGCCGGTATACGGCGGAGCTTTTTGACTTCATCGGACCCGAAAAAGACGTTCCCGCGCCGGACATGAACACCAACGAGCAGACCATGGCCTGGATCATGGACACCTATTCCATGCACGCCCGCCACACGCAAACGGCCGTGGTTACGGGCAAGCCCATCAACCTGGGCGGATCGAAAGGCCGCGCCGAAGCCACCGGCCGCGGATGCATGATCGTCACCGAGCAGGCCCTGCGCAAGCTGGGCCTCGATCGATCCGCTACCCGCGTCGTCATTCAGGGATTCGGCAACGTCGGCGGGATGGCCGCCAAGCTCATGTCCCGCGCCGGTTTCAAGATCGTCTGCATCATTGAATATGACGGCGCGGTTTATAACGCCGATGGCCTCGACATTCCGGCGCTGCTGAAGCATCGCAACGAAACCGGTTCGATCACGGGTTTCGCAGGAGGTGAGGCCATCGACAAAACCGAAGCGATGTTTCTCGAAACCGACGTGCTGCTGCCGGCGGCCAAGGAGAACGTCATTACGTCAGAGAACGCGCATCGCCTGCGCACGAAGATTCTTTGCGAAGGCGCTAACGGCCCCACCACGCACGTCGCCGATCCGATCCTGTCAGAAAAAGGCATCTTCATCATCCCCGATATTCTGGCCAACGCCGGCGGCGTCACGGTGTCCTATTTTGAATGGGTGCAGGACCGCCAGGGCTATTTCTGGAATGAGCAGATGGTGAACGACCGGCTGGAGGAAATCATGGTCAACAGCTTCCAGGACGTGGTCGCGTACGCCGAAAAGCACGGTGTCAACAACCGCACCGCCGCCTACATGCTGGCGCTCGACCGCGTGGCCTACGCCATCAAGCTGCGAGGAATTTACGCCTGACGCCCACCCCTGAAACGCCGCTCATGCGGCAGTATCACGGCATCAAGCAGCAGGTCCCCAACGCGCTTCTGCTGTTTCGGCTCGGCGATTTCTACGAACTATTCTTCGACGACGCCATTACCGCCGCGCGCGAGCTGGAGATCACCCTCACGGCGCGCAACAAGGAAAAAGGACAGCCCATTCCGATGTGCGGCGTCCCTTATCATGCGTCGGAGGGCTACATCGCGCGCCTCATCCAGCGCGGTTATCGCGTCGCGATCTGCGATCAGATGGAGGAAGCCGGAGCGGGCAAGAAACTCGTCCGCCGCGAAGTGACCCGCATCGTCACGCCCGGCACCGCGATGAACGCGGGCGTGCTGCGGTCGCATGAAAATAATTATCTTGCCGCGGTTTTCGCCGACTCGACCAGCGCCGGCGTGGCCCACGTCGACGTCTCCACCGGCGAATTTCGCGCCACGGAAATCGATGCCGCCGAGATACAAGCGGCGCTTGAAACGCTGAACACGAAGGAGGCGTTGGCGCCCACCGGCTCGCCTCTGAAGCTTCCGTGTCTCAAGACCGACGTCGAGCCCTGGGTGTTCGGCGCCGACTATGCCGCGCGCAGCCTGTGCGACCATTTTCATCTCCTGTCGCTCGACGGCTGTGGCCTCGAAAACCGACCGTTAGCCACGGGCGCCGCCGCTGCGCTGCTGCATTATTTGCGCGAAACCCAGCGCGCCGCGCTCGATCATCTGGAACGCCCGGCGTTCTACAACCGGGCCGACGCGCTGGTCCTCGACGCCACAACCGTTCGTAACCTCGAACTGTGCGAGCCGCTGTTCGCCGGCGAATCCAAGGAATCGACGCTGCTCAACGTGCTCGACCGCACCCGCACCGGCATGGGTGGACGCCTGCTCCGCCGCCGGATGCTGGCCCCGTCCATCCATGTCGCGGAAATCGACGCGAGGCTCGATGCCGTCGCCGAATTGCACGCCACGCCGATCCTGCGCTCCGCGATTGCCGGCGACCTCGCAACCATCCTCGATCTCGAAAGGCTCCTCTCAAAACTAGCTCTAGCAACCGCGGGTCCGCGCGATTTGGCTGCGCTCGCGAGATCGCTTGCCGTGGTTCCGTCCTTGCGCCGGCACCTGAAGCACAGCAAATCCCAGAACATCGAGATCGACGAAATCGAGGAAGTCCGCGATCCTGTTTTGGCCGCGCTGGCGGACGAGCCGCCCGTCAATTTGACCGACCTCGGAGTCATCCGCGACGGCTTCGACCCGCGTCTCGATGAACTACGCGACATCTCGAAAAACAGCAAGATCTATTTAGCGCAGATCGAGCAGCGCGAACGAACGCGCACCAATATCACGTCGCTAAAAGTGCGTTTTAACAACGTCTTCGGCTACTACATCGAAATTTCGAAAGCGAACCTGCACCTCGCCCCGCCCGATTACGAGCGCAAACAAACCCTGGTCAACGCCGAACGCTTCACTACGCCGGAGCTTAAAGAACTGGAAGTAAAAATCCTCGAAGCCGAGGAAAAGATGCTCGCCATTGAGCGCGAGATTTTCGAGACTCTCCGCGCCCTGACCGCATCGCACGCCGCGCGGATCAAGGCGACCGCCTCAGCCATCGCCGAGCTCGATGTGACCGTCGCCCTGGCCGAAGTCGCCGCCGAAAATCGCTACACGCGGCCGCGTTTCGATGCAAATGGCGAAATGCGAGTCGTCGCCGGGCGCCATCCCGTCATCGAAAAACTGGCCGCCAAGGATGCTCAGCGCTTCATCCCCAACGATCTTTATTTCCACCCCGAAAATGAGTTCATCGCGGTCATTACCGGACCCAATATGGGTGGAAAATCGACCTACCTCCGTCAAGCCGCCCTGCTCACGATCCTCGCGCAGATGGGTTCCTTCGTCCCCGCTGAATCCGCTCTGCTGCCCGTCGTCGACCGCGTCTTCACCCGGATCGGCGCCGCCGATAACCTCGCCCGTGGCCGTTCGACTTTCATGGTGGAGATGACGGAAACTGCCGTCATCCTCAACACCGCTACCTCGCGGAGCCTGGTCGTCCTGGATGAAATCGGTCGCGGCACGTCCACCTACGACGGCCTGGCGCTGGCCTGGGCCGTGGTCGAGCACATCCACAAAAACATCCGCGCGAAGACTTTGTTCGCGACGCACTATCACGAACTGACCGAACTCGCCGAAACTCTCCCCGGCGTCCGCAATCTCCATGTCTCCGTCAAGGAATCCGGCGACCAGATCCTGTTCCTGCGCCGCGTCGAACCCGGAGCGGCCGACAAAAGCTACGGCATCGAGGTGGCCCGCTTAGCCGCGTTGCCGATGAGCGTCATCGAGCGCGCCCGGCAAATCCTGGCCCATCATGAGGACTTCGTGCCCAAGAACGCGCCCGTCCAGATCCGCCTTTTCGAACCGATCAATCACGACATCGCCGACCGCATCAGGTCGGTCAAGATCGACGAACTTCGTCCTATCGAAGCCCTGCAACTGCTTTCCGATTTACAACGGGATCTAAAATCGTGAGAGTCGCCGGCATCATGAGCGGCACTTCGCTCGACGGGATCGACGTCGCCATCGTCGATGTAAACCGCAAGAAGATCCGGCCGGTCGCCTTTCACTCCGTCCCCTATCCGAAAGCGGTGCGGGAGGCTCTTCTCTCGGTCTCGAACAACATCACCCACACGGCTACGATCGCCCGCCTCAATTTCCTGCTGGGCGCGCTTTACGCCGACGCCGTTCACGAAACGTGCCGGCGCAAGCGCATCCTTTTGAAGTCGATCGAGCTTTGCGGCCTCCATGGCCAGACCATTTTTCACGAAGGACAGCCGGTCGAATACCTCGGCATGCGCGTGGCGAGCACGCTGCAAATCGGCGAAGCCGCGGTCGTGGCCGAGCGGACCGGCATCCGCACGATCTCGAATTTCCGCGAACCCGATATCGCCGCCGGCGGCAAGGGCGCGCCGCTGGTTCCCTACGTCGACTATCTGCTCTTCCGCCATCGCCGCATCGGACGCATCGCGCTCAATATCGGCGGCATCGCGAACATCACGGTGATCCCCGCGGCAGCTAAGTCCGACCAAATCACCGCCTTCGACACCGGTCCCGGCAACATGATCGTCGACGCCCTGGTCTCGCATAAAACCGAGGGGCGCCAGCGTTACGATCGCGACGGCCGCATCGCCCGCGCCGGGAAAATCCATTCGCGCATGCTCGAAGCCATGCTCTCCGATCCGTATTTCGCCCTCGATCCGCCTAAGAGCGCCGGGCGCGAACAGTTCGGCCGTGAATTCTCGAGCGGCTTGATCGCCACAGGCATCCCGATCGACGACCTGATCGCCACGGCCACGGAGTTCACTGCACAATCCATCGCGCAAGCCATCGCACCCTTTAAAGCCCGTGAAGTCATCGCTTCCGGTGGAGGCATCCATAACCGGCAGATCATGCGCCGCCTGCGCGAGCTCCTGCCTTCTCTCAGCATCTCGACTACCGCCGATCACGGCATCGACCCCGATGCCAAGGAAGCCATCGCCTTCGCCATTCTGGCGCACGAGTTCGCCGTGGGCCGCCCCGCGAATCTTCCGTCGGCAACCGGCGCCCGCCATCCGGCGCTGCTCGGCAAGAGTTCACTCGTCCGTTTGTAGCCGCTCGCTCTCGAATGCCTGATAGTCCAACTGCTTCACCCGCTCTTCCGCATTTTTCGACAGGATCTGATTCGACAGATCGTCGGGCATCGCCGGAAGCGGCGGAGGCGTCAGTTCCTTCACCGGATCTTCTTTCGGACCCTTCGGAACCGGCGGAATAAAATCCTTCTTAGACTGAGGCCGCTTCAGATCTTCGATCATCTCGCGGATATGTTTCTTCATGCCCGATTCTTGCTCTGGCCGAACGCGGTGACCTCAAGCACGTCTCGCTAACTGATTGAACAAATGTGACAATTTCAAATTTTTTGCGTCGTGATTGTCCCTTCGAGCATCGTTCAGTTATGCGCGTTGCACAAGTCGCGGCCGCCCACGGCCCCATCGAAGTTGTTGAACGGCCCGTCCCCAGCCCCGGGCCGGGGAAAGTCCGTCTGAAGGTGGAGGCCTGCGGCCTCTGCCACAGCGATTTGCTCACCAAGGAAGGGCTTTTTCCCGGGCTCGCCTATCCGCGGATTCCCGGTCATGAGATCGCAGGCGTGATCGACGCCGTGGGAGACGGCGTGGCCAACTGGACCAAAGGACAGCGCGTCGGCGTCGGCTGGGTTGGCGGCCATTGCACCGTTTGTCACCCCTGCCGACGGGGTGATTTCGCCGCGTGTCAGCGACTCGAAATTCCCGGCATCCTCTACGACGGCGGGTATGCCGAATACATGATCACCTCCTCCCAAGGTCTCGCCGCGATCCCCGATGCTCTCAGCTTCGTTGAAGCCGCGCCGCTGCTCTGCGCTGGGATCACCACCTTTAATGCTCTGCGCCACAGCGGAGCCTTGCCGGGTGACGTGGTAGCCGTGCAAGGTCTGGGCGGATTGGGACACCTCGGCATCCAGTACGCGAATAAGATGGGATTCGAAACCGTCGCTATCGGCCGCGGCGAGGACAAAAAGGCCTTCGCCACGCAGCTCGGCGCCCATCATTACATCGACACCAATGCGGCCGATCCCGCCGCGGCGCTTCAAAAATTAGGAGGCGCAAAAACCATTCTCGCTACCGCGCCCGACTCCAAGTCGATGAGCCCTCTGGTGGCCGGCCTCGGCGTCGAAGGGACATTGATGGTGGTCGGCGTCGGACCCGACAACGTGGAAGTGTCCCCCATGCAGATCGTCTCGGCTCGCCGATCGGTGAAGGGATGGCCGTCGGGTACGGCGACGGACTCAGAAGACGCCATGCGGCTGGCTGCTCTTAGCGGCATTCGTCCTATGATCGAGACGTTCCCTCTGGCCGAGGCGGCAGCCGCTTACGAGCGGATGATTAGCGGCAAGGCCCGTTTCCGCGTGGTCTTGAAGATGAGCTAGTAAGAATCCCCGCCCTTACGGGACGGGGTTATCGACAGGGGCGAAGACGTCGGCTGAAGCCGACGCTGCAAGCTAAAGCTCGCGCCACCACCCCTATTGGGCTGTATAAAACGTGTAGGTCGCCGAGTACGCAACCCTCTCGGTGCGGCCTACCTCGCACGCGCCGGCTGGAGCCACTCCGCCGTGGGTTTCTGATCGGCGAATATATTCAAAACTGCCGTCGCCCTTCAGCAGCAGCCAGGGAATGTCGCCTGGGGCGGGCGCGTCGCTCTTCGCGACCACTTGCCCTTTCACAGACCTGCCATCGTGAAACTTCCACACCGGTCCCGCGCCATGAGTACCTATTTCCGCTCCAGAAGGGCTAAATAACTTGGCTTCCGGCGCCAGGAACACCCATTGCGGAGCGCCGGAAACATTCTGGCAGGAGTAAATCTGAACGCCTTTGCCCGTGGCGGCAAGAATCACACGCTGGCCGTCGGGAGGGTTCGTGCCGGTCTGCGCGAGCCACAAAAGAACCAGACAGAAAAGATTCGGCAGCATCGAACACAATTATAATTCCCTACTTCACCGCAATCGTAGCCCCCGCCTGCGTCGTCCCGGTCCCGATCGTGACCGATACCGGTGTGGCGTTCCCGGTCGTCGATCCCACCGGAACTACCGCGTTGATCTGCAATACTCCCAACAATCCGCCCACTACCGGACCCGCGTACTGCACCGTCGCCGGAGCGCCGCCGATGGTCACGGCCGGCAGCGGATTCAACTGCGGCAGCGGATTCAGCGTCGCCGGAATGACGTATCCGGTGGCCGGCGAGGCCGTCAGGTCGTAAATGCCTTCGCCGGTCAGATACAAGACCATAATGTCGCCAATCAGCGCCGGACTGGTTGTTCCATTCACTGAAAACGTGCCGCTTTTCATGCTGTAGGTCAATGCCGCGCACTGTCCCAGACCGTTCCCGTTCAGCGCAAACAGCCCCGGCGCCGTAGCCGTGGTATCCACCGCGCCTGTGGCGAGCACGCCGTCGTTGTCCACCACGACTTGCCTCGCCAAAGCGATCGTCACTGTATAGGGCACCTGCACGGTGATCTGGTTCGCGCTGACATAAATGATGGGCGCACTTTGCCCGTCGATCATGATCGAGACGTTCTCGACCACGGTGGACGCGTAAGCCTCCCGCCACGATCATTCCAGCCGGCGCCGCGGGACCGATGCCGGTTCCGAACAGCGTGACGAGTTCGCCGGGAGAAACCGCTCCCGCCGCATAGCTGGCCGCGCTGACGACGGCCTGTACCACGGGCGTTGCCGAGACGGTGAAGACCGCGGCCGCCGAATTACCTCCCGGCGCAGGATTCTCCGCCATGATGTTCAGGGGGCCGGCCGACGCGAAGTCGCTCGCCGGCAGCGCCGCGAGCAGCGTGGTCGAATTCACATAAGTCGTCTTAAGGGGCGTGGGCGACGCCGCCGCGACCGCGGTCGTGCCGGTATAAAATCCCGTGCCGGTAATGGTCACTGACAGGCCCGCAGTCCCCACCATCGCCGCGCTCGGCCACAGGTTGGTGATGGTCGGAGCCAGCGCGTTCACCAGCAGCGTAACGGCAACGGTCTGGGTCTTGTTCGCGCTCGGCACGTCCAGGGCGGTGATGGTGATTTTTCCGGAATAAGCGGTGGAATTCGGAATCAGACCCGTATTGTCCACGGCAACGGTCAGTGTGACCGGCGCGCCGGGCAACACCACGCCGTTGGCCGGATTCACTGTCATCCATGGCGCGCCCGCCGCCACGGCGGTGAACGTCACCGGGCCGCCGGTGGTCGTCAGGATCAGCGTTTGCGTCGCCGGAGGGTCGGGAGGCGTGATGAAACTCAGCGCGGCCGAGCTCAGAACCAGCGTCGGCAGCGGTGCTTCGACGGTCAGTGTCACTGGAATGGTGAGCGTGCTCGAGAATCCCGCGGCCGAAAATTGAATTATCGCGGAGTACGTGCCGACGGGAAGGCCGCTGGGGTTGATCAGCACGCTCATCGCGGCCGGCAGCACTCCGCTACCGGGAGTGATGGTCATCCACTCGGTCCCTAGCGGCGCGATTGCGGTGCTAAATACTGCCACGGTGGCTCCGGCCTTGACGGAGAGCGTTTCGGCCGCCGGCAGCGCCGCCCCCGTCACCCAGGTGAACGACAACGCTGCCGGAACTGGCGTCAGCGTAGTCAAGGTCTGGCCGGCCGCGGGGAGCGCGAGGAATAAACAGGCAAGTAAGCGGGAATTCACATGGCTCTCTTCGACCAAAAAGCGAAATATTGCGCCGCCGGGCGAATCCTAAGGTGTTCCCCCGATCTCGCGTCCCTGCGTACCGCCGATAGATTCTGTTAGCAGACTTCTCTAGCAGGCTGCTGAAAAAGGGGACAGACCGCTCTGACCCCGCCTTTAAAGACGCTAACCCGCGCCCGATGGCGGGGACGGACAGAGGGTTTTCCCCTTTTTCAGGATCCTTCTACTAGAAATGACAGATACCGAGCAGTTGAGCGCTGTGCATACGGCAGCCAGCAGCTACCTGACGACGCTCCTCGCCGTTTCCGAGTGTCTCGGCGCCGCGTGTCCGGAGGTGGGCGGCCCGTACCGTCACCGCTTGAGCCGCCTTCGCTCCCGTCTGGCGTTCGACTGCACTCCTGAAGCCATGGCCGAAAGCGCCGCGGAGGTGGAACGGGAATTGAAGGAATACTCCAGCAGAACGGCCAACTACATCACCCGGCATGGCGTGGAACTCCGCCAGGCCATCGAAGCGCTCGAAGGCATTGTGAAGTCTCTTGCCCAGCGTCAGGATTTTTATGGGGCGCGGCTGCGGCAGTTCGCGGCGAACATGGAAACCACACCCTACCCCACCGATCCGGAATATCTTTCGGAGGTGGTGGCGATGCAGGCGGCGGGACTCCTCGGCTGCGTCGAAAGCATGAGCAACGACAATCAGTCGCTGGTTTTGCGCATGCGCACCGAGCTGGCCGCAATCACCGAACGGCTGCAGGAAGCCGAAGTCACCGACCGCCTCACGGGCCTGATGAATCGCCGCGAAATGGAACGGCAGATCGAGCGGCGCAGGACCGACGGGGAGGAGCCGGTGATTGTGGTGTTCGAGCTGTCGGGCGATGTTTCGGACGAAGTGGCGAAGCAGGCCGCCGCGCGCCTGGGCTCGCAGTTCCGCCATCAGGACCTGATCTGCCGCTGGAGCGACTCCGAATTCCTGGTGTTGTTTCACGGCAGCCGGGAAATTGCCCTGGCCCGCACCGAACAGATCGTTTCGTGGATCGGCGGGAAATATCCGCTCGAAAACGGCGAGACGGTGGAAATCGGGGCGGAAGCCGGATTAGTCGCGCCGAATGTCCTCCTAATGCAGTAACGTGTAGGAAGTGCCCAACTTGAATGCCGCATCCGTTTTGGTGACGGGCGCCGGACGCGGAATCGGAAAGCGCCTGGCTATCGGGTTCGCGACCCGTGGAGCCAGGGTCGGCCTGTTGGCGCGCAGTAAGGCGGAGATCGACCTCTGCCATCTCGAAATCGGCCATGCGGGCGGCTCCGCGTCGAAGATTCTGGCCGACGTGCGCGACTATGAGCGCATGACCGCGGTGATGCACCAGATGCGCATCGACCTGGGCGGCGTGGATGTGCTGGTGTGCGCCGCGGCAGTGCAGGGGCCGATCGGCCCGTTTGTCGACACGCAGCCCAAGGCCTGGCAGGAAACCATCGAAACCAATCTGACCGGCGTGCTGAACTGCTGCCGCGCGGTGCTGCCGCAAATGATCGAGCGCCGCAAAGGGAAAATCATCGTGATCACCGGTGGCGGAGCCAGGGAGGGCCGGCCGAATTTTTCGCTCTACGCGGCGACCAAGACGGCGCTGGTCCGCTTCGTCGAAAGCGTGGCGCTCGAAGTCAGCGAGCACAACGTGCAGATCAACTGCCTGTCGCCGGGCGGCAGTTATACGCACATGACGGATCAGATTCTGGCCGCCGGAGAGCGCGCCGGATG
This sequence comes from Bryobacteraceae bacterium, assembly GCA_049521275.1. Taxonomy (GTDB): domain Bacteria; phylum Acidobacteriota; class Terriglobia; order Bryobacterales; family Bryobacteraceae; genus Palsa-187. Next base: position 10,678 of record JBEKOZ010000064.1, read on the forward strand.
GCGGGAAATCGACGATGCGCAACAAGTCAGGATGACCGGCGGCGTCCCTCCGGAGCAGCAAGTGGAGCTGGCCGTGTTCCTTGCGTCGGAGCAATCGAACCACATCACCGGCAAGCTGCTGCATGTCCAGGACAACTGGAAAAAGCTGAAGGACTCGACCGCGAATCCGGAGTTGTACACGTTAAGACGCACGCATCGCGGGTAGCCTCGCTGAGGACAAAAATAGCGCATTAGCGACAGTTTAGGCCGGAAAGTGCCGATCATTATAAGTGCCGATCATTACCCGGGACTGAACATGCCGCGAATGTTATCCGAGCACCCGATTCTCCAACGCCTGTTCACGCACATTCCGCCGCGGCAGTTTCTCCGCTACCTTCTGGTGGGGGTGTGGAATACCGTGTTCGGATACTCCACCTTCGCCGCTTTCACTTACCTGCTGAGCCTGCGCTGGCCCCGATACGGCTACCTCGGCGCTGGGCTCCTGTCGAGCGTGGTGAATATTTCCGTGGCGTTCCTCGGCTACAAGAAATTCGTGTTCCAAACGAAAGGCAATTACCTCAAGGAGTGGCTGCGATGCATCGCGGTTTATGGAAGCGGCATCGCGATCGGGCTGGTCCTGCTTCCCTGCGCGGTGTTCGCGATCCGTCACGCGACCACGATCGACCGGAAAGCTCCTTACGTCGCGGCGGCGCTGCTCACTTGCTTCAACGTGATCTACAACTTTCTCGGGAATAAGAGGTTTTCGTTTCGGAGGCCGGTCGAGCCGTCTGAAGGACTCATCGCCCGGTGATCTGGCGGATGAAGTCGACTTCCTGCTGTTTATGAGGCTTGCCATCCGCGTCGAACACGTCGTGGAACCATTCCGGCGGCTGGCGGTCGGTGTACGGGTGTTCCCAGGAATCCCACGGTAGATTTGTCTGCGTCTTGCCGTTGACCAGGCCCCAGTTGATGGCGGCGATTTTATATTTTTTGGCAATCGGCAGGATAGCTTCGAAGGTGCTGCCGAGTGGGCGCGCCATGTATTCGGTGCAGAAAATCGGGCGATTGTAGCGCTTCAGCCATTGGACGTGCTTCTCGAAATCGGCGGGTGCGCCGTAGTTGTGGAAGGAGATGATGTCGGAGTGGTCGAGCTGGGCGCGCGCCATCGGCGAGAGCGTTTGGTTCGAGGACCAGTCGCCGGCCCACACGCCGCTGGTCAATGGCTGGATGGGGTGCTTCTCACGCGCCCAGATGAACGCTCTGGGAAGTAGATCCAGCACCAGCTTTACTTTGTCGGCTGGTTCCTGGCGGCCGTAGCTGCCGGAGTTGGTATTGTCCGGCTCATTCCAGATGTCCCAGGCCAGAATGCGCGAATCGTTGGCGTAGGTGCCGACGACGAACCGCACATACGTTTCCAGGTGGCTGCGGACTTTCGGGTCCTGGAGCCATTTTGCGCCGGGGCTTTGCACCCAACCCGAATTATGCACGCCGGGCGTCGGCTCGCGCTGCACGCCCGGCTTGGGAAATGGATCCCAGCAGGAATCGAACAGCACCAAAATGGGCCGGATATGGTGCTTACTGGCAATTTTCAGAAATGCGTCGATGCGCTCTATGAACGCCTTGGAGTCCTGCTGCCAGATCAGGTCGTGCAGAAAAACCCGCATGGTGTTCATGCCGATGCTTTGGGCCCAGCCCAGTTCCCGGTCAATCTGCGGCGGATCGAAGGTATCGCCCTGCCACATTTCGATCTGATTGATGGCATTCGAGGTGATGTAGTTGCTGCCGACGTACCACGGCTGCTTGGCGTACCAGTCATTGGCGAATTTCTCGGTCCACCGTTCGGCGGGCGCGAGATGCGTGTCGAGGGCGTTCGCCGGGACGGCGAAGAGTAGGGTAGCCAGTAGCCAGTAGGCGCGGCGGGAAATTTCCATGCTCGCGTTGACGATAGCGTGCTTGGCAGGGA
>JBEKOZ010000065.1:0-12611 GCA_049521275.1 Bryobacteraceae bacterium
CGCAGCCCTTTCTATTCGCCTCAACACGGAACCGCCATGCGTCAGCATGCGGACTGCTGTCGGAATGACCGGGGCATGCCACTAGCTGGCGTCATAGCCCATGTCGGCCGACCGCTACAATAAGAATTCATGCCGTCCGATCAGAAATTCCACATTGGCCTCGTGCAAATGAGCTGCGCGCTCGATCCCAACCAGAATCTCGCCAAGGCCGAATGGAAGGTCCGCGAGGCCGCCGCCCGCGGCGCGCAGATCGTCTGCCTCCAGGAATTGTTCCGCTCCCAGTATTTTTGCCGCGAGGAAAACTCGAGCCTGTTCGCGCTCGCCGAAGAAATCCCCGGCCCCACTACCGCCGCGCTCGGAAAACTCGCCCGCGAATTGGGCGTCGTCATCATCGCCTCGCTTTTTGAAAAGCGCGCCCCCGGCCTTTATCACAACACCGCCGCGATCCTCGGCGCGGACGGCGAACTTCAGGGCCTCTATCGCAAGATGCACATCCCCGACGATCCCCTCTATTTCGAAAAATATTATTTCACTCCCGGCGACCTCGGCTTCACCAATTTCGACACCCCGTTCGGACGCCTCGGCGTCCTCGTCTGCTGGGACCAGTGGTATCCCGAAGGCGCGCGCATCTCCGCCCTCGGCGGCGCGAATATTCTGTTCTACCCCACCGCCATCGGCTGGCATCCCTCGGAGAAAGCGCAGTATGGAGCCGCCCAGCTCGACGCCTGGCGAACCATCCAGCGCGCGCACGCCATCGCCAACGGCATTTATGTCGCCGCCGTGAACCGCGTCGGCTACGAAGGCCCGCCCGAAAACGGCCTCGAATTCTGGGGATCGTCTTTCGTGGCAGACCCCTTCGGCCAGCTCATCGCCGAAGCCTCCACCGACAAGGAGGAAATTCTGGTCGTCGAGTGCGACCCGCGCCGCTCCGATGAAGTGCGCCGCAACTGGCCCTTCCTGCGCGACCGCCGCATCGACGCCTACGGTCCCATCGTGAATCGCTGGCTCGGGAAATGACCCCCCGCGATCGTAAATTCCGCATGCCCGCCGAGTGGGAGCCGCACGAAGCCACCTGGCTCGCCTGGCCGCACGAAAAATCCGACTGGCCCGGAAAGTTCGCGCCCATCCCGTGGCTCTACGGCGAAATCGTCCGTCACCTCGCCCGCGTGGAGCGCGTCCGCATTCTGGTCGAGGACCCCGCCGCCGAACGCGCCGCCCGCAAAATTCTAAAAGCCTGCCATGCCAGCCAGTCCGCCGTCGAATTCTTCCACCACCCCACCAACCGCGGCTGGACCCGCGACTACTGTCCCATTTTTGTGACCAACAAATCCGAACTCGCCGTCACCCATTGGCGATTCAACGGCTGGGCGAAATACAGCAACTACGAGTTCGACTCCCAGGTCCCGCACTTCCTCGCGCAGAAATTCGAGCTGGAACGTTGGGCGCCCGATATCGTTCTCGAAGGCGGCAGCATCGACGTGAATGGAGCCGGAAAGCTGCTCTCGACCGAAGAGTGTCTGCTCTCGGACGTGCAGGCCCGCAATCCCGCGCTTTCCCGCCGCGATCTGGAACGCGCCCTGAAAGACTATCTCGGCATCCGCGAAGTCATCTGGCTGGGGCGGGGAATCGCGGGCGACGACACCCACGGCCATGTCGACGACCTCGCCCGCTTCACCTCCCGGGACACCGTCGTCACGGTCGTCGAGCCCGATCGTTCCGACGCCAATCACGAACCGCTGAAGGAAAACCTGGGCCGCCTCCGCGTGAGAAAGGACCTGCATATCGCGACCCTCCCCATGCCGGAGCCCATTTACTTCGCCAACCAGCGTCTCCCCGCGAGCTACGCGAATTTCTACATCGCCAACGGCATCGTGCTGGCGCCGGTTTTCGGAGACCCCAACGATCGCGTGGCTCTGAACACCCTGGCTCGCCTCTTCCCCACCCGCGAAATAATAGGAATCTACAGCCGCGATCTAGTGCTGGGCCTGGGCACCCTCCACTGCATGACCATGCAGCAACCACGCATCGCCTGACCCTATTCATCCAATGCCCGGCAACGTGTGGCGCGCGCCACCAGGCGTGCCGCGTCGCCACTCGTGGCGCCGCCGTTATAGAGCCGCGACCACCGGGAGCGGTCGAGTCTTGCAGGCTGCTTCCGAGCCGTGACCGCAGGGAGCGGTGGTCCCGCGCGTCTTCCCGCGACCTAGAAGATAAACGCCAACCCGCCCCGAACCGCCCGAGGTGAGCTCGTCAGCACCGCTCGCTGATCCAGCACGATCACCGGCAGATATCCCTGCGCCAGCAGGTTCCGCAGCTCCGCCGTCGCTTCAAATCGCCCGAAGTTGCCGAACAGCCCCGGCAGCGCCGGCAGCGGCTGGCGGATGTAGATATTCCATCCCGTATCTTGCGGCGACCCCTGGCTCACCGGATCCGTCATCGATAAATGCGCCGGCATCAGCGCCCGGAAATCGGTAAGTCCATAACTGGAAATAACCCGTGTTCCCGTCACCGGCAGCACTCTCGATAGCCGCATCGTCAGCCAGCTCTTTTGCGCCATGTGGATCGCGGCCCGCAGCGCATCCGCGTCCGCCGCGCTCAGTGTGCCCGCCATTAAGGCGCCGGTCTGTCCCGCCGCCACCGTGAAGTCGGAATGCTCGCCCAGCCCCTGCGTCATGGCGCCCGAAAATCCCGTTCTCTCGTAGCTCCCCGCGTTGAATACCTGGCTGGTCGACCCCAACTGCGTCAGCACATCGCTCGAAGGAAGAAAATTCGCCGGCCCCGAGAGCAGGAACGCCGCATTCGATACCGTCTCGTGATAAATTCCCGCCGAATATTTCCGGCTGCCGGCCACATTCACGTAGGTCGTCTCGAACGCGTTTCGCCGCTCCACCTGCGTGCGCCCGTCGCTCAAGGAAACCCTCGGCGCCAGCGCCAGCGCCGCCAGATCCTGGCTCAGCGTGTCCCCCGCCTCGCTATTGCGCACCAGCAGTTGCCCCGGCTGCGTACCGGAGCTGACCGCCATCCGCACCGAACTGTGCTTCCCCAAATCATACGTCGCCAGCGCAAACGGGCTCAGGTAATTCAAATGATCGAGAAATGTCACCGACTCGTAATTGAATCCGTAAACCAGGTGCACCCGGTCGAGAAGATCCAGGTGGTCGAACACTCCGAGCGAAGCCTCGCGCAACGGGGGACCCGCGTTCAAATACATTTGCCGCATCGACAGCGTGATCTCCGGATTGGAGGTGCTGTCGCCCGTGCGCGAATACGTCGTCTCAAACCCCGCCGCCGGCAATACGCCGTTCGACCCCACGTTGCCGCTCAATTGCAGCCTCGATTTCCCGTAGATTGAAGTCGCCAGCGCGAACGCCGTGCCCAGATCCTGCTCAATCGGATTGGTCAGCGCATCGCTGTCCCCCGCCGTCACCTTCAGCATCCCTTCGGTTTCCGAAAACATGCCGAACGATCGCGAAGTGCTGTCCTGCGAGCTGGCCGAATCCGGCAGGAACCGCAGGATCGGACGCGTCGACGGCGACGCCCGCAGCACCCATTTCCAGTCGTCGCCCATCAGCGTCCCATGCGCCGACGACGACAGAATATCCACCGTGCTGAAGATCCCCGAAAGATGGATTGCGAGCAGATTATCCGTTCCCGCTCCCACAGAGATGTTGCGCCGCAGGGCCGGCACGAAACTCGCCAGCGTCACGCGAATGGAGTAAACGTCGGGAGCCAGCGCCGTGAACCAGAAACGGCCCTGCTCGTTGGTCAGAACCTGCCGCACCAGCTGGTCGTGGCGATCGTAGAGCAGCACTCGCGCGCCCATCTCCGCAATCCCTGTAACGGTTTTGACCTCGCCCAGGATGTTGCCGGAGAGCGTCACCGGACCACCCGCCCGCACCACGGGCGCCAGACACAGTAGGCCTAGGAAAGTACTACTCGTCCATGCTTTGATCCAAGTTGGCAAATGCCCTCTTGCCTGTCCGACGACCTTAGTTTACCGTAAACGTCTCCGCCTGTGTAGTCGTCTGGTTCGGACTCCGCAGCTTGTCCGTCGCCTTGATCGTCAGCTTATACAGTCCCGGATCCAGATCCGATAGCGGCAACAGCTTTTCGATCACCACCTGCGACGCTCCGCCCTGCACGTCTTTAACCTGTTCGCTGAACTCGAATACCTTTTGCACCGGAGCGTCCTTCAGATCGCTCACCTTCGCAATCTCATAATCGATCGTGCCGTCCGGTTTGTGTGTTTTTTCGTCCGCCATGAAGTTATAGATTTGCATGTAAATGCCCATCTTCTCTTTGCGGCTGAACGTCTTGTCCATCCGCGGGCGGACCTTCGACGAACCAATCACGAAAAAGCCCGTTCCGATGCTCTTCGTCGGCACTTTTTCCAGCAGGTCGGCCAGGATCAACGTGCTCGTCGACAGAACATCGTCGTCCATGTGCGGCACATCCAGCCTCATCTCGTAGGTGCCCGTATTCCCGCCCACCAGGTCCTTGGCCGCGATGTTCAGCCGGTAGTGCCCCGGCTGCATCGGAACTGTCTTCTGATAAATTTGGTGCGTATTGGCCGCGATCAACCGCTGTAGCATTTCCGTGGGCTCCGATACCGTCACCACGTCCTCGAACGGAGCCAGCGGACGGCGCGCAATCGTCGACATGCGGCCGTAAATATTGATCGTCGCGTCGGACATGTTGGCCTTGTCCTTGAAATTCATGTCCTTCACGTCGAACTGCATGGTGATCTGCGTCAGCACCGACGATCCAGTGATCGGGATGTAATCCACCAGCACCTTAAACGGCAGCTGATTGTACTTGATGCTCGAAGTCACCACCGCTTCCAGATCCTTGTACTTGACTGCCGGTGGCTTGAAAATCTTCGCGTACTGTTCCAGCCGGCTGAACTCGTTCATGCTCTCCGGCAGCGGCGAGCTTCCCGTGCCCAGGTGCGTGCCGTCGGTGCGCTGGAACCGCTGGTTCTTGTCGGACAGTCCCATCTGCTCGGTCATCGTCAGGCCCGCGCCGGGCACGTACAGCAGCGCGTCCTTTTCCGATGGATCCATGGTCAGCCGGAATTCGCCCGACATCGTCGTATCCACGAATTCCAGAATGATGTTGGTGCCCACGCCTTCGATATAGCGGTACCGCCATTGCTCGAACGGATAGGTCGAAGTGCTTCCGCCGCCTTCTTCAATGGGTCGCTCGTAGGAGCCGCCCGAAGGATGCGAATCGACTTCGTCCGCCGGACCATATTCGATATAAATCCGCCCTCGATCCGTCTTCCATCCCGGAATGCCCGACGCGAAACGGTCGTTGGCATACGCGATGCGCCGGTAATGTTCTTCGCGATACTCGTTCTCTTCAGTGTCCGGGGTCGGATCGCGCCGCAGCCAGAACTGTTCGATGAACTGCTCCCGCTCATCGTCCGTCGCCAGGCTCTTAAAAACCTTTTTCTCTTCGTCCGTGATGATATAAACGACTTCCTCGTTCAGCCATCTTTTGTACGGTGTTTCCAGTTCTTTCTTGAGCTGCGCTTCCTTCTTCTTGCGCTCCTTGTCCGTCATCGGCTTGGCGACCGTTTCTTTTTTCGGAGGCGTAGAACTGGAACTCGCAGCCGGTGTTTGCGGTGGAGGCGCGGGCGGATTCTGCGCCGAAAGAAGTGTCCCAAGACAAAGGTAGACAAGAACCTGACGCATAGCTAGAGTTTACCCTTGTTGGGGGGACGCTTACAATACCTATCCGGTTTCAGCTTTTGAACTGTGCGCTCTAGTCCCGCATGTGCCCGATCGGCACACTCCGCAGCCTCGCCGCTGCCGTTCAAAGCCGCTTCCGAGCCGTGACCGCAGGGAGCGGTTTCTTTACCGCCTCCTTGTTAATCTCGAAAAATCGAACATCCCCAAGTAAATAGGCTTCACCACCAACGGCCTCCCATCCGCCGCCAGCGAGTCGATCGGATAGGGAGCCCCCGCCGAGTGCGTCGGAAATCCCCACACCTCGCCCGTTGACATATTGATTACCACTTTCCCGTCCCCCGTGATCCCGCCGTTCAGATTGCGGATCGGGCTGGTCCCCGGCTCGATGTACAGATTCGGCGTTTCCGTCTGCGCGCCCACCGGAACCGGGCGCATCGCGAGCGCCGCCAGCAACAAGGCAATCACTGTAAGAACAACCTTCGTGTAGGTCATATGCACCCCTGACGTTTTTGGTCCGCTCGCTGTGCAGTTGGAATAAACTGAAACTATGAAGAGCCTCGCGACCCTTCTGCTATTCGGGTCGCTCGCATTCGCGGCCGACGTCGAGGTTTTTGTTTTCGTCCGCACCGATTGCCCCATCACCAATCGCTACGCGCCGGAGCTCACCCGCATCGCCAAAGAGTTCCAGGGCCGCCACGTCGCCTTTTATCTGGTCTATCCCGATCCCAACGAAAACAAGCGCGCCATCGAAAACCACATGGCCGAATATGGATTCCCCGGCACTCCCTTACGCGATCCCGACCACACTTTGGAAAAGCGGGCCCACGCCACCATCGCCCCGGAAGCCGCGGTTTTTGACGCTGCTGGAAATTTGAAATATCACGGCCGCATTGACGACCTTTATGTATCGCCCGGCGTCGCCCGGCCCGCGGCGCAGGTTCACGATCTTGAAAACGCCATCTCCGCGGTTCTCGCTGGCAAACCGGTGGCGCGGCCGGAGACGCGCGCGATCGGCTGCTCCCTCATCGACTTACGTGTGCCCGACTTCAACCACGATATCGCGCCGATCGTGTACAAACACTGCGCCTCCTGCCATCGCCCGGGCGAAGCCGGTCCATTTCCTCTGCTTACTTATATAGATGTTCGGAAACATGCCAGCCAGATTGCGGACGTCACGCGCCGCCGGTTCATGCCTCCGTGGCTCCCCGCGCGCGGCTTCGGCGTTTTTTCGGACGAGCAAACCCTTACCGATGAAGAGCTTCAATTGATCGCCGATTGGGCCGCCGCCGGTGGGCCGGAGGGCGAGGGGTTGGTGACGCCACCGCAATTAACCGAAGGCTGGCAGCTGGGGCCGCCGGACCTAATCGTCGAAGCTCCTTCTTCTTATACAGTTCCAGCATCCGGCCCCAACGTCTACTGGAACTTCATTCTGACCCCCGACTTGAAAACCCCGCGCTACGTCCGGGCCATCGAAATCCGTCCCGGTCCGAAAAACCTGGTGCATCACGCCAATCTCTATGTAGACAGGGCACGTTCGGCCAAAGCCGGCGAAGGAATGGACCCGGTGATTGAACGCACCGCCTTCGATCCCGACGACGGGCATTTTCTGTTCTGGAAACCTGGCTCGGTGCCGGCTCCGGAGGAGTTTTCCTGGGAGCTCGATCCCGGTAACAATCTGGTTCTAAACGTACATCTGCAACCGAGTGGCAAGCCCGAAGCCATCCGCCCAGTGGTCGGGCTCTATTTTACCGATCAAAAACCGCAGAAATTCCCGGTACTCGTTCAATTGGAACACGATGGCGCGATTAACATTGCTCCCGGCGCGCGCGATTTTCTGGTCAGTGACGATTTCAAGATGCCGCTCGACGCGAGCGTGCTCGCCGTTTATCCCCATGCGCACTACCTGGGCCATGTTCTTGACGCTTATGCTACTTTGCCGTCGGGCGAGCGAAAGCCGATCATCCGGATCAATCATTGGGACCCCAACTGGCAGTCGGTTTATCACTATCGCGAGCCCTTGTTCCTGCCCAAAAATACCGTGATTTCAATGCGCTATCACTACGACAATCCGACCAAAAGGCGGGTGAAGGCGGGCAACGCGGCTACGGACGAAATGGGGCATTTATGGCTTCAGGTGCTGCCCAGCGGCGCAGGCGACCGGCGGATGGTGTTCGAACAGGCTTTGCTCGCCCACCGGTTAGAGAAGTATCCCAATGATTTTCCAGCACTTCTGCATCTCGGAACGGTGCTCATGGCGCGCATGAATCCGAGCGGCGCGCTCCCCATGTTCGAATCCGCGGTAAAGGTCGACCCACGGGACGCCGAGGCGCACAATTTCCTGGGGTCGGCCCTGGCATCACTCGGGCGCAGCCAGGAGGCGATGACGCAGTTCCGGTTCGCGCTTTCTCTTCGCCCGGATTATTCAAACGCCCGTTTGAATCTCGGCAACGCGTTGCTCAAAGCCGGGAAGGTGGAGGAGGCGATTTCGGAGTATCGCCGCATCCTCGAAACCAACCCGGACGACGAGTTAACCAAGGACCGACTCGAAAAAGCGCTCCTTAATCGACCATAAGTGCGCGAAAAACGACTTGGATGGGGGCTTAAACGACCATAAAATGGCGAACGCGGTAGTAAAGGTGGAGATGCACGCCAACACCAGCGCCAAGGGTCAGATCGTGATTCCGTCCGCCTTGCGCGAAAAATATGGGATTAAGAAAGGCACGCGCGTCGAATTCCTGGAAGAGGGAGGCAAGATCGTTTTGTTGCCGCGGACGATCGAGCAGTTCGATCAAGCGCTGGCGCGTGTTCGCCGCCGTGTGAAGGGCATCGATCTGATTTCGGCTCTCGCCGAGGAACGCGCGGCTGAACGTAAGCGCGAGGATCGCAAGATTCGTTGTCCTCGATAGCTGGGCGTGGATGGCGCTGGTTATGGGCGAGCGCGCGGGCGAGGAGGTGCGAGAACTTGTCCACAAGGCTTTTGGGGGCATCCCGCGATTTGTGGATGACGACGGTAAATCTCTGCGAGGTGTGGTATTCGATCGCGCGAAAGAAATCGGCGGTCGCAGCGGACGAAGCGCTGGAGCTTATTGCGCTCTCCCGCATTCGTGTTGTCCCAGCCGATTGGGCGTTGACCTATCAAGCCGCGCAATTTAAGTCCCGCCACAGGATCTCCTATGCCGATGCGTTCGCGGCGGCGCTCGCTCATACGCTAGGGGTCGAACTCGCCACAGGCGATCCGGAATTTAAGGCACTCGAAGGCGAGATAAAGATACGCTGGTTAAGCAACCGGAAATAGCAGCGCTGTATTTCTTTGATGTTGCCGCCGGGTCAGGCGCCGGGCGTCGCCACGAGTGGCGACGCGGCACGCCTGGGGGCGTGCGCCACAGAAGACGGGCAAGCGCGGCGCCGGGCGCGGTGTGGTTTATTTCGCGGCGATTCTTGCACGGTCTGCTGGGGAGAGGCCAGGGGTTTTTTTGAGGTCGGCGCGGGATTTTAGTTTTCTGCGGTAGCGGGCGAAGTATTCTTTGATGTCGCCGCCGTATTGGAAGCTGTACATGATGTCGTCGAAGTTTGCGGTATGGCTCAGGCCCAAGGCGTGGCCGGATTCGTGCAGGCACGTCAAGTACACGATGGTGTCGCGCAGCAGGGGATCGGTTACTCCGTCGGCGGCGATGCGGATATACACCACGTTTCCGACTGTTTCCCCGTATTGGTCCGGGGAGGGATTCGCCCATACGAGTTGGATTTGCGCCTCGGAACGATCCTTCACTTCGCTGAAACGCAGATGGCCGCTCGAGGCCTCCTGCCACGCGTCGAAGGCCCATCGCGCCAACTGCGGATCGTCTTTGACACACCCGGTTTCGGGATGGTCGCAGGGCTCGATCCAATAGGAGGTCAGCCTAACGCTTAGTAGAAATAGCCTTATCATGCTTTATGATCGCTTCGAGCTCGGCTACGCGCTTCTTAAGGTCGTCGATGGCCTGACCTTCGGGGTCGGGAAGAGTGCCGTGGGACAAGGCATCGAGATCGGCGTTGGCGTCGCCGACGACGCGGCCGGGAACGCCGACTACGGTCGAGTGATCGGGAACCGACCGCACCACGACGCTGCCCGCGCCCACTTTCACGTGGTCGCCGATGTTGATATTGCCAAGAATCTTCGCGCCCGAGCCGATCACCACGTGGTTTCCGATGGTGGGATGGCGCTTGCCCGCTTCTTTACCGGTGCCGCCGAGGGTCACGTTCTGATACATGAGGACGTCGTTGCCAATCTCACTGGTCTCGCCGATGACGATGCCCATGCCGTGGTCGATGAAGAAGCGGCGGCCGATGGTGGCGCCGGGGTGAATCTCAATCCCGGTCGCGGCGCGGGAGAATTGGGAGATCACGCGGGCGAGGGTAAACCAGCCTCGTTTATAAATGCCGTGGGCGAGGCGATGGATCAGCACGGCGTGGAATCCGGGGTAGCACAGCACGATTTCGAGCACGCTGCGGGCGGCGGGATCGCGCTTGAAGACGGTATCGATTTGTTCCCGGATGTGAGAGAACACGTTGCAGCCATTATCGCGTGAAGGCAGCGCATGGCGCTGCCGCACACGTCCCGCGGGCTTTGAGTGGCCGGTGGAAGTGAGGATCTGGCGGGGACCGAGCCTCGCCACGAGTGGCGACGCGGCACGCCTGGGGGCGCGCGCCACGGGAAGAGGGGGAGTTGAGAGGAGGAAAGGAAGAGTTGGGCGTTTTCTTTATTGCCTGTGAAGGGTATGCTGGACAGAAGTGCTTACAGCAGCGCTCTTTATTGCCGATACCAATATGGCGGGGCTTCTGCGGCGATTGGCTGGGGAATCGAATGAATTCGCGATCGGGTCGATCGTCGAACTCACCACCGTAGGCTACGCCGTCGCGCGCACGTTGAGCACGGCCATGCCGGACGTGATCCTGATGGAAATGACCGACCTCGACCGCGATCTGCCGCAGGCCGCCAAGATTCACCAGCAGGCTCCGCTGGTTCCGCTGGTGGGACTGGCATCGCGCGATATTCAGCTGGCGCTCAGCCGCAGCGCCAGCTCCGATTTCACCTCGCTGGTGGTGTGGCCGTTCACCGCTACCGAACTGGAGCAGGCCATCAGCGGAGCCATCCACAAATTGCATGGCGGCATCCACGAGAATCTGGTCGCGTTTGTGCCGGGAAAAGCCGGAAGCGGCGCGAGCACGGTGGTGCTCCATACCGCGCTGATCGTGGCGCACGAGTTGAAGAGCCGGGTGCTGGTGATCGAAGGGGATCTGCATTCCGGCCTGCTCTCGGAGATGCTGGGCGTCAAGCCAAAGCTTTCGATTCGCGACGTGCTGGCCGAAGCGTCCCGAATCGACAATATGGGCTGGCAGGGCTTCGTCACTGCGGTTGGCGGGGTGGATTTCCTGCTGACCAAGCCGGAGGTAAAGACGCCGGTTCCCTCCTGGGCGCACTATTTTCAAATGCTGCATTTCGCGGCGGAGAAATACGACCTGGTCATGGCGGACTTGCCCGAAGTGATTAATCCGGCGACGGCGGAGATTGTGCGCACTGCCCGCGCGGTCTACGTGGTGAGCACTCCAGAAATCGCTTCGCTACAGCTTTCCAAACAACGATGCGAGGAGCTGCACAACTGGGGCGTGGAGCGCGGACGGATACAGGCGCTGCTCAACCGCGGGCACAAAAGCGATATCGCCGCGCCGGAGGCCGCACAAATTCTGGGCTGTCCCGTGGCCGCGACCTTCCCCAACGACTACCGGACCCTCAAGCGAGCGACGACCGATGGCGGTCTGCTGGACAAACGTTCCGACCTCGGCGCGGCGTACCTCAAGTTTTCGAGAATGCTGACCGGCGCCGAGGTCGAGAAGAAGTCGTGGTTCCGGTAATAGCGCAAGTTGGTTAGACTGGTGTGGTGCGGATCATCGTTAGCTCATTGTTACTGCTGCTGCTCACGCTGGCTGGGTGCTCCAGCCCTCCGGCCACGGATACCAAGCAAGGCAAGAAAACCGGGCCCATCGAGCCTACCTCCGCGGTTCCCACCAAGAAGCATCCGCTGGCGAAATATGTCGAGCTGGTGGGTTTTCGGCTGGAGGAAGCGGGGGGCGGGAAATTGCGGGTCAAGTTCGTGGTGGTGAATCACTCCGAAGCGGATATCGGCGATCTGGGGGTAAAGGTGCGGTTGATGAGCAGTTCGTCGAAGCCTGAGGATCCGCCGATTGCGGAGTTTGAGGTGAAGGTTCCCACGCTCGGTCCTGAAGAGATCCAGGATGTGGTGGCGACGGTGCCGAGCAAGCTGCGGATTTATGAGCTTCCCGACTGGCAATTTCTGAAGGCGGAGTTTGAGATTACTTCGCCTCAGCCTTAGCGGGAGTCGCCCGCTGAAGCGGACACTGAAGCCCGGCCCCACAAAGAGCGCTATTGAGGTTGCGGGGGGAATCGCGTAGGATCAATCGCTTGCTGAGCCGCGACCGGAGGGAGCGATCATCTGTCCGCATGCTTACGCATGGCGGTTCCGTGGCGGCGGTGAGCAGGAACGGCGGGCGCAAAGTGGACACAGACGTGCAGATGAAAAGGCGCCTGCGTCCTCATTCCCGGAGGATCTTCTTAAATCTATGAGACATTTTATTGTTGTTCTTCTGAGCGCGGCGGCTCTTTATGCCACACCGCAGCTGCGTCTTTCCACATCGACCGTCGGACCGCTGGATATTGCGGTCGGACAGAATGGGCCGACCCAGACCGTCGTGGCGACGAACATCGGCAGCGGGACGCTGGCGCTGAGTGCGAGCGCGAACGTGAGCTGGATCAATGCGACGACGACGGGGAGCAGCGTGCTGCTGGCGCTAAACACTTCCACGCTGGCGCAGGGGATCTTTACGGGGCTGGTAACGGTTTCGGCGACGGGCGCGATCGAC
>JBEKOZ010000066.1:0-12461 GCA_049521275.1 Bryobacteraceae bacterium
GGTCCGGCGGCGGGCCCTGATGGAGGGCAGATCTTCGTCGACGGATTTTCGAGCGGCCAGTTGCCGCCGAAGGATTCGATTCGCGAAATTCGCATCAACGCCAATCCATACTCGGCGGAGTACGACACGCAGGGTCATGGTCGCATCGAGATTTTCACCAAGCCGGGAACGGATAAATTTCATGGCAGCCTGAATCTGATTTATAGCGACCACATCTGGAACGCGCGCAATCCGTTCGATACGCAGACCAGCGGTTTGCCGGCTTCGGACACCAAGAACCTGATGGCGACCTTCAGCGGTCCGCTTAGCAAGAAGGCGTCGTTCTTCCTCGATTTCACGCGCCGCCAGCTGCGCGAGGCCGCGCTCGTGAACCTGCAGTTGCTCAGTCCGACTTTCCAGATCTATCCGTACGCCTTTGGCGTGATTGCGCCGACCACGAACACGCGCATCAGCCCGCGCATCAATTATCAGTTGACCTCGAAGATCACGCTCGACGCGCGCTATGTTTATTCCCGCAATTCGACGGATAACGGCGGCGTCGGCGGGTTCAATGTGGGCGGCGACAATACCGGCCTTCCCAGCGCCGGCTACACCACCCAGGGAAGCAATCAGCAGTTTTCGCTCATCGAGACGCAGATCATCAACACCAGTATCATTAACGAATCGCGGTTTCAATACTTCCGCAACGATTCGACCAACACCGGCGTGGCGCCGCAGTTGAATATCTCGGTTGAGGACGCATTCACCTCAGGCAGTAACTATCCTTTGATGTACAACAACGTGGGGAACTACGAGTATCAGAACTATACCTCGATCACCCACGGGACGCAGTTCATCAAGTTCGGCGGGCGCCTGCGCGAGGCCCGGGACAGCAACTACAGCACCAACAATTTCCCGGGTCAGTTCACCTTCGCGAACATTTATGCGTACCAGACCATGGAAGAAGGGATCGCGGCAAACCTGCCGCTTCAGACCATCATCGCCAACGGCGGCGGACCCAGCCAGTTTCAGGTGGCCTCGGGCCTGCCGCTGATCCAGGCCGACCAGTTCGATGCCTCGCTGTTCGTCCAGGACGACTGGAAGGTGATTCCGAGCATGACGCTCAGCCTCGGTTTGCGCTACGAGGTGCAGCAGAATATCGCCGACCATGGAGACTGGGCGCCCCGCATCGGCATCGCCTATGGCATCGGCGGCGGACAGGGGCGCTTCAAGACGCCCAAGACGGTTCTCCGGGCCGGGTCGGGATACTTCTACGATCGCTTCAGCGTGGCCAACATTGTGAACGCCGAGCGATTCAACGGCATCAACGATCAGAGTTACCTGGTAACGAATCCGCCGTTCTTTCCGCAGGCCGGCGTGCCCGTCCCGCCGCTCAGCTCCTTGCCGACCGGCACTTCCACCATCTACAAAGTCGATCCGGCGCTGCGCGTGCCCACGCAGCTGCAATCGGCTGTCGGCATGGACCGCCAGTTGCCCAAGAACATCACGCTGTCGGTGAACTATCTGTACACGGTCGGCACCCATATTCTGCAAACCGTGAATATTAATACGCCCTATCCCGGCACGTATGTGCCGCCCTTGACCTTCGGCGGGCTGCCGCAGGGCCTCTATCCCTACGGGCAATCCGCGGGCATTCTCAACGAATACTCCGATAGTGGCGTTTACCGCCAGAATCAGCTGATTTTTAACGGCAACGCGCGGATCAACTCGAGGGTCAGCCTGTTCGGTTATTACGTCTATGGCCACGTGAGCACGGACGTAAACGGCGGCCTGGGACCGTCGAATCCGTACAACTTCGCGCAGGACTGGGGCCGCGCCAGTTACGACATGCGGCACCAGGTCAATATCAACGGCAGCATCATGGCGCCGCTGGGGATCCGCTTCTCGCCGAACATCGGCTATCGTTCGGCTCCGCCCTATAACATTATTTCCGGACTGGATGACTACGGCACCACCGTGCTGAACCAGCGGCCGGCCTTTATTCCAGCCGGTTCGAATATCGCCGCCTGCGGCACTAAAGTGGTTGCGGGGGGCCCGCCTTGCGTGGCCAACGGCTTTGTCGTGAATCCGACGTCGGCGATGACCATTATACCGGTCGACTACGGAAAGGCCTTTCCGCAGATCAACGTCAATATGCGCATCAGCCGGACCTGGGGCTTCGGCGAATTGACCACCGCGGCCAAAAACCGGCAGCAGCAGGATGCCGGCGG
The DNA here is from genome assembly GCA_049521275.1 of Bryobacteraceae bacterium. Lineage (GTDB taxonomy): Bacteria > Acidobacteriota > Terriglobia > Bryobacterales > Bryobacteraceae > Palsa-187. Next base: position 2,211 of record JBEKOZ010000066.1, read on the forward strand.
CGGTAATCGCCCGGGAACGCCGGGATTTGGACAAGCGGCCGGTGGCCGTCCCGGCGGTGGTGGAGGGGGTGCACATGGGGGCGGTCCCGGCGGTGGTCCCGGAGGATACGGCATGGGCGATTCGAGCGGAAGACGCTACTCGCTGACGGCCAGCATGATGTTCCACAACATGTTCAACACCGTCAACAAGGGACTCCCGGTCGGATTGGTGACCAGTCCCGAGTACGGAGAACCGGTTTCGCTCGCCACCAGCGGCTTCGGCGCCGGCGGCACGGCCGCGCAGGCCTTCAACCGCCGCATCGATTTCTCGCTCCGCTTCAGCTTCTGAGTAGCCGGTAGCCAGTACCCAGTAGCCAGTAGAGAACGCATTCCGGCTACTGGGTACTGGCTACTGCGATAAACTGGTGTCAGCGCATGCCCAGCACCGTGACCGCCCCCAGCCCGGTTGATCTGCTCAACGATCCGCGACTTTATACCGATCGCGAAATAAGCTTGCTTCAGTTTCAGCACCGGGTGCTCGAAGAAGCCCAGGACCCCGCCAATCCGCTGCTCGAGCGGGTCAAATTTCTATCCATCCTGTTCTCCAACATCGACGAATTTTTCATGGTGCGCTTCGCCGTCCTGAAGCAGAAAATGTCCGCCAGTCCCGTCCCCGGAGCGCAGCCGGACGGCGCGCTCGCCGAACAGCTGGAGCGCATCCGCACCAGCGTCCGGCGCTTGATGGGCGACGCCTATCAGGTGTGGCGCGACATCGACGCGGCGCTCAAGCAAGCCGGAATCGAGCTGCGCGACTATCGCGATTTGACCAACCGCGAGCGCAGTTTGATGGAGACCTATTTCCGCCAGGTGGTCTACCCGGTGCTGACTCCTCTGGCCTTCGATCCCGGCCGTCCGTTCCCGCACATTTCGAACCTCAGCCTGAATCTGGCGGTTGCCGTTCGCGACCTGAAGGGCGTGGAGCGCTTCGCGCGCGTGAAAATTCCCGACACGCTTCCCCAACTCGTGCCTGTTTCGAGACCCGATCAGCCGGCGGGATCGCGCCCGGCGCTGATTTGGCTGGAGCAGCTCATCATGGAGAATCTGCACGCGCTGTTTCCCGGCCTCGAAATCATCGAAGCGTATCCCTTCCGCGTCACCCGCGATGCCGAGGTCGAGATTCAGGAGCTCGAGAGCGACGATCTGCTCGAAACCATCGAGGAAGCCGTCTGGCAGCGCCGTTTCCGCGCCGTCGTCCGCATGCAGGTCTCGCGCGATATTCCCGACCACCTGCTCGAAACCCTGGTCGCGAATCTGGAACTCGATCCGCGCGACGTCTATCACGTCGATGGTCCGCTGGACCTCAGCCGCCTGCGCCAGCTCCTCGCTGTAGACCGGCCGGATTTGAAAGACGCTCCGTTTCAACCCTACACGCCGCCGGAGCTGCATCCCAAAGCCGAAGACGATATTTTCGCCGTCCTGCGCCGCGACGATCTCCTGTTGCATCATCCCTTCGATTCCTTCCAGCCGGTGGTGGAATTTCTGCGCCGCGCCGCGGTCGACCCGGACGTGCTCGCCATCAAGATCACGCTCTACCGGGTGGGCCGCAATTCTCCCATCGTCGAAAGCCTGTTGAGCGCCATCGAAAACGGCAAACAGGTGGCCGTGCTGGTGGAATTGAAGGCTCGCTTCGATGAGGAGAGCAACATCGAATGGGCGCGAGCGCTGGAAGCGGCGGGCGTTCACGTCGTCTACGGATTAGTGGGACTGAAAGTTCACTCGAAGGTGGCGCTCGTCGTCCGCCGCGAGGGCGACACCATGCGCCGCTATGTCCATCTCGGCACTGGAAATTATAATCCGGCCACCGCGCGGCTCTACACCGACATGAGCTTCTTCACCTCCGACGAACAGATCGGCGCCGACGTCACGGACCTGTTCAACTACGTCACCGGTTATTCGGCGAAGAACGAATTTCGCAAGCTGCTGGTCGCGCCCATCGACATGCACGAGAAGCTGGAGCTGTTGATCCTGCGCGAAATCGCGCACGCCGCGCGCGGCGTGAAGGCGCGCCTCATCCTGAAGATGAACGGCCTCGAGGATATGCATATGATCCGGCTGCTCTACCAGGCTTCGCAGGCCGGTGTCGAGGTGGATCTGCTGGTCCGGGGAATTTGCGTGCTGCGCGCCGGCGTGCCGGAGGTCAGCGAAAACATCAGAGTGACCAGCATCGTGGGCAGATTCCTGGAGCACAGCCGCATCTACTATTTCGGCAACGACGGCCACGAGGAAATCTATCTGGGTAGCGCCGATATGATGAACCGCAACCTGCACCACCGGGTGGAGCTGCTGTTTCCGGTCGAGAACAAGCGCATCATGGCCCGCCTCAAGGACGACATTCTGGCAAAATATCTGGCCGACAACCGCAACGCCCGCCATATGTCGCCAGATGGCACCTACGAGTGGGATCAGTCAGCCGAACCCGCGGTAGATAGCCAGGCGCAATTCCTCGCCCGGTAATCGGCTACCGCAACCATCGTCATACTGCCGACACCGAACCCGACTGTAAAGGAGGGGATGTGCTAACCGCTTCGCCTTGTTCCCGCACGTGCGGGGGCATAACCCCGTGGCGTAAGCCCGGGGACCCATTCGAGAGGGGATAAACTCAGCCGGATGCCACCACTTCACGGCATGGCATTTACGCCGGCTAGGTTCACCCCCCAGCAGCCCCAACCAACTTCGCCTTTGGCGCCTCCGGTGGTCACCCTGACCCTCACGTACCTGGCATTTTGGTAGGGAGCCTTGCTGCAGCTCGCTTCAGATTGTTCCAACATGCGAAGATACGATCCCGCGGGAACCTCGATGCTCGGCTGATTCAGCATCGCGTCAACGAAGGCAATCTGCTCTGGGGCCTTCACGCCAGGTTCCTTCTCCTGCTTGAAGCTTTGCGCATCCATAACCAGGCGCCGAACCTGCGCGGAGTCGCGGACAAATTGCACCGTCTTAAACTGGTCCGAAATAAATTGGTAGTCGGGGTCAAACAACCTACACGCGAGACTGCTCACCAGCGCAATAACCGCGATGCCGCCGGCCGTCCATGGAACGCAGCGCAATGCCTTCCGGGAATCCATAAGGAACAGCCTATCCCATCTTTGCTACGCTGAAAAACTGAAGATGATTCCGCCAAGGGCGTTATTCCTGCTTCTGGCAACCGTTGCCGCTCAGGCCGCGACCAGTACCCCGGCCTACGTCGGCATGGCCGCTTGCGCGAAATGCCACGCCGAAATTCATCGCCAGTGGACCCATTCCCGGCACAGTAAAATGGTGCAGCCCGCCACCCAAGAGAGCGTGCAGGGCGATTTCAAGCTTTCGAGCGTGAAGCTGCGTGGCGCCACCTACGGCCTCGCCGAACGCGACGGTGTTTTCTACATTACGGAAACCTATCTCACCGGCAAACCGCAGGAGCACCGCGTCGATTATACCCTCGGCAACCGCCGCATCCAGCATTACCTGACGACTTTGGCTGACGGCAAGGTGATCGTCCTGCCGCCGAGCTGGGACATTCTGCGGAAAGCCTGGTTCCACAACCTCGACATCGCCGATCCGGATGAAGTCGAGGGTGTCGAGGTACAAATCTGGAATAAGATGTGCTATTCCTGCCACGTCAGCCAGCAGGAAAAAAATTTCGACGCCGCGAAAAACGAGTATAAAACGTCCTGGCTCGACTTCGGCACCAATTGCGAGCGCTGCCACGGACCGGGGAGTGAACACGTCGCGCATTACTCTTCGCCCACGCCCCCCAAAGGACCCGTCACCGACATCATCGTGCAGACCCGGCTCGATGCGACGCGCAACACCATGGTCTGCGCGCAATGCCACTCCTTTCGCGACACCTACGCGAAAGGCTTCGCCGCGGGCGACGATTACTACGACTACTTCGTGCCCATTCTCGAATATAATCAGCCGCGCGATAAGGACCCCGCGTATTGGGCCGACGGCCGCACCCGCCGCTTTTCGAACGACGCCTACGGCCTATGGCAGAGCGAGTGTTTCCTCAAAGGCGGCGCGACATGCGTAGCTTGTCACAGCGCCGTGCATCAGGTTGAGATCGAGAAGAATCCGCAGCTCCGTCCCACCGCGAACGCGCTCTGCACGCGCTGCCACACCGCCATCGGGGAAGCGATTCCAGCCCACACGCATCACGCCGCCGGAAGCGCCGGAAGCTCCTGCGTCGAGTGCCACATGCCGCGCACCGTGTTCAGCATCAAGGCCGAGATCCGCGACCATTCGATGAGCATTCCGGTGCCCGAGAACACCCTTCATCACGGCATTCCCAACGCGTGCAACCTGTGCCACAATGACCGCGACGCCGCCTGGTCCATTAAGAATATGGACGCCTGGTATGGAGACCGTTCGCGCCAAAAACTCATCCGCCGCGCCGATTCGTTTGCGCTCGCGGCCAAGGGCGATCCGCGCGCGATCGCCGGCCTGCTGGCCATTCTGGCCGAGCCCTCCGAAGGGCCGCTCGCGCGCGCCAACGCCTTGGGACACCTCGGCCAGTTCTCGCGCGACCCGACGGTTTTTTCCGCGTTCAAACGTTCCCTGACCGATGCCGAACCCGTCGTTCGCGCCGTCGCCGCTCTGCGCATCGACCCCGGCCCCGCGGATCGCGAGGAGGCGGTGAAGGCGCTGGCTCGTTCGCTCGCCGACAGCGAAACCACCGTGCGCATCGCCGCCGCCGCTGGACTGGTCAGCCTGGGTGTTCGCGAACTTCCCGGTGAGGACGGCAAAAACCTGCAACGGGCCGAGAAATTATTCGAGGCCCGCGCCGAAGCCAGCTCGGATGATGCCGAACAGGACATCGGCGCCGGCCGCTTCTACTACCTGACCGGCGATTTTGGGCGCGCCATCGCCGCGTTTGAAACCAGTCTGCTCGTCGACCCGCGGAGCCCCGCGCGATACCTGCTCGCCGCCGCCTACGTCCAGAAGGGCGAAGTCGCCAAAGCCCGCGAAGTGCTGCTCACCATCCCACCAGAGGATTCGGAATACGGCAAGGCCCAACGATTGCTGAAGGCCATCGAAGCCCAAACCCGCCCGTAGCGTTTGGAAAATGCCGCCGACGTGTCTTCGTGGCGCGCGCCCCCAGGCGTGCCGCGCCGCCACTCGTGGCGCCGCCGTGTTCGCCTCTCAGCGCCCCTCCGGCACCACCCACGCAAAAATCGAATTCTCAATCGCCGTGATCAAATACTGCCGACCTTCGAGCTCGAACGTCATCGGCGACGCCACCATCCGCCCGCCGATCGGCACGTGCCACAGCGTCTTTCCCGTCGCCGGATCCAGCGCCATCAGGTTGTCCGAATTATCCTCGGTGAACAGCAGCTTTCCCGCCGTCGTCAGAATTCCCGCCGAGCCCTCGCCTTCGCCGATTTCGTGCTGCCAGCGAACCTCGCCCGTCTGCGGATCGATCCCTTCGATCACCGATTCCGCCCACAAATTGCGGTCGCGTCCCGCCCAACCCTCCGGCTTGCTCTCGGCCGTCATGTAAAATTCGCTCCACAAACGCCGCGCGCTGATGAAATACAACCCCGACCCCGGATCGTAGCTCGGCGCCATCCAATTGGTCGCCCCATCCGATCCCGGCGACACCAAGGCTCCATCCGGCTTAGGCTCTTTTTCCTTCTTCGGCCGCGGCTGGCCGTGCGCGTCGATCCCCACCGACCAGTTCGTCGCGATGAACGGCTTGGTCAGAATATGTTCGCCCGTCGAACGGTCCAGCACGAAGAAATATCCATTGCGGCTGGCCTGCGCAATCAGCTTCCGCTGCACTCCGTTCTTCGTGTCTTCGAAAAGTATCGGCGTCTGCGCCGCATCCCAGTCATGCGTATCGTGCGGCGACGGCTGAAAGTACCACTTCAATTTCCCCGTGTCCGGATCGAGCGCCACAATCGAGCACGTGTACAGATTGTCCCCCGGCCTCGTGTCCCCGTTCAGCACCGGCTGCGGATTGCCCGTGCCCCAATACGTCAGGTTCAACTGCGGATCGTATGTTCCGGTGATCCACGTCATGCCTCCTCCGTGCGTGATCGCGTCGGTCCCCTTCGGCCACGTGTCGGACCCCGGCTCGCCCGGCTTGGGCTCGCTGAACCACTTCCATTGCACCTTCCCCGTCACCGGATCGATCGAGACCAGAAATCCAGGAATGTCCGTCACGTCGCCCGAAACCCCCGCCAGCACGTGATCCCGAATCACCAGCGGAGCCATGGTCGCGAAATACCCCAGCTTCGGATCCGCCAGCTCGATATCCCACCGCACCGTGCCGTCCTTCGCGTTCAGCGAAATCAGGTGGCAGTCCGGCGTCTCGAAATAAAGCCAGTCCTGATACATCCCCACCCCGCGCTGCCCGATGTGATCCCCTTGCGACTCGCGATAATAATGCCAGATCACGCGTCCGCTCCGCGCATCCATCGCCCAAACGTTATCGGGCGTGGTCCAGTACATGATCCCCTTCACCACCAGCGGCGTCGATTTGATCGCCGTCGTGCGCAGCGTCGCCACCCACGCCACCGTCAGTTGCTTCACGTTCGACTGGTTGATCTGGTCGAGAGTGCTATAGCGCCGCCCCGAAAAATCTCCGTTGTAAGTCGGCCAATCGGAGGCAAACATCAGCAGCAATGCAAGCAGCGTATTCATTGCAAAGTTTCCAGGTACGCGAAGACGTCGTGAACATCTTTATCTGTATACTTTTCCATGAGAGCCTTGTGACCCGCCATCGGATCGTGAATCGCGACGCTCACCTCACCGCGTTTCCACGAATGATACCAGCCGTCGGGAACCGTAATCGCGATCTCAAACTCGTCCGCATGCACCAACCCGCCCTCGATCTTCTCCCCCGTCCGCAGCGTCACCGTCGCGGTCACGTGCGCCCCGCGCACCGGATACAGAAACCGCTGTTGCAGATCGAGCGGCTTGTATTTCTTCGCCACTCCCGCCAGGTCGCCGGTCGGCGAATGGCATCCCGCACAGGCGTTTTGGAAGTACGCTTTCCCTGCGTCCGCATTGCCCGTCAGCAGCCTCGCCAGCGGATAATCGTTCGGAACTCCAGCGCTGTGCAGCGCGTTATACGCCTGCTTGTGCAGAAACGCGACGATGTCCGCAATCGTCTGCTCGCTCAAGGTCGGGAACGCGGGCATGTCCTTATCGGGACGCCCGTTCTTGATCACCGGCGCGACCAGCTCGCCATTCACGTCGTGGCTCAACAGCGCGGACCGGATCAGGTCCGGCGCCCGGTTCCCTGTCGCATCGTCCGCGTGGCAAAACCCGCAGCTCGATTTAAACTGCGCCTTGCCGCGCTCGACATTTTGACTGAACGCAACCGGAAGCAACAAAAACATCGCCCATCGACTGATCATAAAGAAGTGGCGGAGGAAGAGGGATTCGAACCCCCGGAACCCTTTCGAGTTCAACGGTTTTCAAGACCGCCGGTTTCAACCACTCACCCATTCCTCCACCAACTATCTTACGCCGTTCTCTACAATTTCCCCAACCCCCACCGCGCATGCTCCGCCACCACCGCATCCTCGGACTCCGACAAATCCTCCAGCGCCGCGCGAAACCGCTCGCCACCCGCATTCCCCATCGCGACCGCCACATTGCGCAGCATCCCCGAATATTTGGCTCGCGCAATCGGACTTCCCGCCGACATCTCCTCAAACTCCTCGCGCGTGAATCTCGCGATCCTTTCCAGCTTCGGCCATGCCCGCGTCGAAAATGCCGCCCCCTCCGTCACCGGCGCGCGATTATTCCAGGGACAAACGTCCTGGCAGATGTCGCATCCGAAAATGTGTTGACCCATCCCCGCGCGATGCTCTTCCGGAATCGGCCCGCGCAGTTCGATCGTCAGGTACGAAATGCAGCGCCGTGAATCGAGCGTCCACTCCCCGCCCACGTTGACGATTGCCCCAGTCGGGCAAGCGTCGATGCAGCGCGTGCAACTCCCGCAGCGTTCCGCTGGCGGAGAGTCCGTCTCCAGCTCAAGCGATGTCACCATCTCGCCCAGAAAAAACCACGACCCCAGCGGCTCGTTGATCAGGCAGGTATTCTTGCCAATCCATCCGAGTCCGGCCTGCCGCGCATAACTTCGCTCCAGCAGCGGCGCCGTGTCGACGCAAATTTTATATTCGAACGGCCCCACCTCGCGCGTCAGCCTCTCGGCCAAAGCTTCCAGGCCGGCCCGCATCACGCCGTGATAATCCTCGCCCCACGCATAGCGCGAAATCGCATCCGCCGGGCCCTCCGTGTTGTACAGCTTTCCCACGGAGATCACCGACCGCGCGCTCTTCAGCAAATTGCGCGGATCCCGCCGCACCTCCGCGCGCCGGTCCGTCAAATACCGCATCTCGCCCGCGAACCCTTTTTCGACCCACTCCTGATACCGCGAAAAATCCTCAACTGGCTCCGCGGCCGCGACCCCGGCCAGCTCAAACCCGCACTCCCGAGCCAGTTCCTTCACCCTGTCGCGAATCACACAGCCATGGTACAAAAGTTCCACTAATGAAAATCCCCTATTCAGACGATAAGAACACTTGATGCCAAATTGGCCAGACGATCTTACAACCTGCACTCTGGAGGAGATCTTTTCCTCGGAGATTGACAATCGCGCGTGGTATAAGGAGTTACGCCTTCAGAACACCGCGCTCGTCAATAGCCGCCTGGCGAAGAGCATCAGCCAGGACGAATACGCAGTCACCCGCCGCCAAACCACGGAAGCCGCCGCCGAGTGCAAACGCCGTGGCGCCATCCTGGTCCGCGAAATCACCCGCCGCGTAGCCCGCTAGCGCGTCGCCCCGGTTTCTTCAACCCGCCCGCGAAACCCCGCTCACCGCCACCATCACTGTCGACCCCTCAAATTCGCCCCGCTCCGTCTCAAACCACGCACCGTTCTTCAGGAATTTCACGAAAACCCCGCTGTTTTCATGATCGTCCGTGAACAGGTCTCGTTCCCCTGGAGAGATCGAGATTCGCCTCTCGGGATGATCGCGATCGCCCGGGCTCCACGCGCCGAACATTCGCCTCACAACGAACCGGCTCAAACTCATTCCTAAGGTCCTGACTCAAATTGTAAGGATTTGTCACGTAGAATTCCATCTGCCAGTTAGCTTATTTTAAGGTTATGGCCATCCTGATCCGAGCCGTCAACACCGCCGCCGATTCCGAAAACCGCATCCATGACAATCAGGTTGCCGCCGAATACGGATTCAGCGGCGGCCTCGTTCCCGGCGTAACTATTTATGGATACATGGCTTCCGCCGTCATCCAACATTTTGGCGAGGAATGGCTCGCGCACGGCGCCATGGACGTGCGCTTTTTTCAACCCTTTTATGAAGGCGAACAAGTGGCGGTTTCGATCACCGATGAAGAGTCAGGGCGAATTAAAATCGAAGCCGCCTCCCGAGCCTCGGCAACCGCCTGGCTTCTCGACGCCGCTCCCTCCGCTGACTATCCGCCTGAGCACGAAGCGCAACGTGTACCCCCGTCCCCCGAAACCATTCGCCCAGGTATGGTCCTGGGAACACTGACAAAAACCCTCGATCTATCGCAACCCGCCGTCAGCGCTCCACTCGAAGCCTTCATCGGAGCGGAGCGCCTCGCCCATCCCGCCATAATCCTCGGACTGGCCAATGAAATCCTGATGCACAACTACGCTCTCGGCCCCTGGATTCATGCTGCAAGCGAAATCCGCAACGCGAGCCCTGCTCGCGATGGCGATATCTTAGAAGTGCGCGGTAAAATCGTGGACGCCTATGAGCGGAAGGGACATGAATTCATAGTGCTCGACGTCGCCATCCTGAACTCCGGCTCGCTCGTGAGCCGCATTCGCCACACCGCGATCTGGCAGCCGCGCAAAGTATGACCGGACTCCGCTTCACCTGCCAGCGCGGATGCATCAACTGTTGCGATCAGGATGGCTTCGTCTACCTGACCGAAGACGATCTCCTGCGCGCCGCGAAATTCACCGGCATGACGCCGCGCGCCTTCGAAAAAAAGTACGTCTATCGCACCCGTCACCTGTTGCGCTTCCGCAAGCCGCGAGAAAAGCAGTGCCCGTTCCTGCTCCAACACAGTTGCAGCCTTCACCCCGCCAAACCCACGCAATGCCGGACCTTCCCGTTCTGGCCCGAGCTGGTGGAAAATCGCGCGGCCTGGAACAAAACCAGCGAATACTGCCCCGGCATCGGCAAAGGCAAGCTAATCCAAATCGGCACCGCAATGGAAATGGCC
>JBEKOZ010000067.1:0-12456 GCA_049521275.1 Bryobacteraceae bacterium
AGATTCGAGGGACGCGGCGGTGTCGTCGTGTCCGGCTTTGCGCAGGGCTTCGGCGTTTCTGTTGACGAAGGCGCGGATTTCTTCGATGGGGAACGGGGCCGAGGCGGGCTGTTTCACTGGGGCCGCGTTCACCATCGCCTGGGCTTCCGCGGTGATCGCCTGGGCGCAGTAGGCCAGCGAGTTCACCATGTGAATGCGGGCTTGCGCGGGACGCTTGCGCCATTTTTCGAACGCGGCGTCGATGCCGCGCAGGACGGCTTCCAAGGGGATGCCTCCATTTTTCCAGGCTTCGATCAGCGCCCAGTCGAGCGGCGAGAGCAGGAAGAGGCCGGTGCCGCGGGCGCGCTGGAAGTGCTCCTCTATTTCGGTGAAATAGTTGAAATAGTTCAGCACCTTGTTTAACGACGTTCCCAAATGAGGCGGAGGCCGTCGAGCGTCAGGTCTTCGTCGCAGATTTTCACCAGGCGCGAGCCCTGGGCGATCAACGCGCCTTGTCCGCCGGTGGCGATAGCCTTGGTATCGGGACCGAGTTCGGCGGCGATACGCTCAACTAAGGTGTCGATCATGCCGATAAAACCGTAGTAGAGGCCGGACTGGATGGCGCCGACGGTGTTCGCGCCGATCAGGCGTTCGGGTTCGCGGAAGTCGACCATCGGGAGGCGGGCGGTTCTGGCGAACAGGCCGGAGATCGACATGCCGATGCCGGGACAGATCACGCCGCCGAGGAATTCCGCGTTCTTAGACACGATATCGAAGTTGATGGTGGTGCCGAGATCGACCACGATGCAGGGTCCGCCATACTTGTAAAATCCGGCGACGCTGTTGACCAGGCGGTCCGCGCCGACTTCGCGGGGATTGTCGTAGCGAATGGCGATGCCGAGGTCGGATTGGTAGCCGACGAACATCGGCTCGCGCTTGAAATAGCGCTGGGACATGGCGGTGAGGGGTTGATCGACGGCGGGGACGACGCTCGAAATCACTACTCCGTCGACGGCGGCGAGGTCGAGCGAGGAGAGCGTGAACAGGTTGCGCATGAGGATGCCCCATTCGTCGGCGGTCTGTTCCTTGATGGTGCGGAGGCGCCAGCGGCCGATGAGATTTTTCCCTTCGAACGCGCCGATGGTGATATTGGTATTGCCTGCGTCGAGCGCCAGTAGCATGATAGATTTCGCGACTCAGGCCGGACGCACGCCGCCGGCGAGAATCGTCGTTTCCTTTCCGTCGTCGGTTCGAATGATGAGGAATCCCGCGGGGTCGAGCCCGCAGGTTACGCCTTCGATAGACTGACTCTCCACGCGCACGCGGCGGCCGGATGCGTAGCTCGATGCGCGGGTGAACATGCGCAGAATCGCGGGCGCGCCCTCCTCCGAAAGGATTTTACAGCAACCTTCGACGCCTTGAACGAGCGAGACGAGAAGATCCTCGCGCGAGACGGCGCGGCGTCCGGCCAAATAGAGAGACGTGGCCAGGGGCGCGATTTCACTGGGGAATTCAGTGTGGTTGACGTTGATTCCGATGCCGGCGATCACGGCGTCGCCTTCGAGCTGGGCCAGAATTCCGGCGCACTTGCGTTCCTGGATCAGAACGTCGTTGGGCCAGCGCAGATCGGGGGCGAGGCCGGTGACCTGCGTGATCGCTTCCTGGGTGGCGAGGCCCAGCGCGAGCATTACCAGAGGGAGGTCCCGTGCGGCGAGGGGCAGGCGCAGGACGATCGAAACATAGAGTCCCGCGCACGCTTCCGATTGCCACGAATGGCCGTGGCGTCCGATTCCCGCGACCTGTTCATCGGCGCCGACGACGGTTCCGGAAGAGCATCCACCTTGATGAAGATCAGCGCGAGCGAGCCGCGAGGCGATGGTCATGGTCGAGCTGACGCTTTGAAACCACTCAATCACCCGGCCAGGCAATCGGGCGCGGACGGAAGCGATATCAAATGACATATAGGGTCATTCGTTAGCGAGGGCGTCGAGATTTTTTGCCAACTGCGCCTTGTAGGCGGCGTGCTTGGTGCGCAGCGTTTCGACGACTTTTTCGGGCATCTTGCGGATGACTTCCTCGTTCGAAAGCTGGCGATCCGAGCTGGCGATTACTTTTTCGAGTTCAGCGTTTTCTTTGAGGAGTCGCTCGCGTTGATTCGCGGCCTTCGGCATGTTGAGCACGAGATCGAAGTCAGGCGACGACCGCACCGCGCCTTCAAGCCTCGGCGCGGCGCCGGTTTCGACAATCAGCTTCACGTTTGCCAGGCGCTCGATTGCGTCGAGGTGCAGCGGCCGGTTGCAGTACAGAACGCCGGTGAGCAAAGGCTTCTTGTCGACTTTATGATCGGCGCGAAGCCCGCGGGCGGCGGTGACGATTTCCTGGAGAAGCTCCATTTCGCCGTCGACAGCGGGATCCAGGTAATCGTCTTTAGGATATTCCGTCAACGCAATCGATTTTCCGTCCCGCGGTTCCAGGCGATGCCACAGCTCCTCGGTCAAGAATGGCATCAGCGGATGAAGCAACCTCAGTGCCTTCTCGTAAATGATGAAGGACCAGCTCCAATCGGTCTCCGGCTTCTTTAGCTCCAGGTACCAATCGCAGAAGTCATCCCAGAAGAAGTGCCATAGAGCTTGCGCCGCTTCATGATACCGGTGCTCTTCGAACGCACGGTTCGCGGTTTCCGAACACGCAGCCAAGCGGCCCCAGATCCATTTATCAGCGAGCGAGTCGGCGTACCCTTTGCCGTCCCTTGACTTACTGAACAACAACCTCGACGCGTTCCAAATTTTATTCGCGAAATTCCGGCAGCTCGCGATGCGATCTTCGCTCAGCGCGATATCCCCTCCCGGCGCCGCGCTGATCAGCAGAGCCAGGCGCACGGCGTCGGTGCCGTATTTTTCGTTGATCACCAGGGGATCAATCGTATTTCCCTTGGTTTTCGACATCTTCTGACGCTCGGCGTCGCGCACCAGGCCGTGAATGTGGACCTGGCGGAACGGCACTTCGCCCGTCATCTCCATGCCGAGCATGATCATGCGCGCGGCCCAGAAAAAAATAATATCGAAGCCGGTCACCAGCAGCGTGGTGGGATAGAAAGCGCGCAGATCCGCCGTATCGTCGGGCCAGCCGAGCGTCGAAAAGGGCCACAGTCCGGAGCTGAACCAGGTGTCGAGAACATCGGTTTCCTGCGTGATGTTGGTCTTGCCGCAATGCGAACAGGCGGCAGGCGTCTCCCGCGCCACGGTGATCTGTTTGCAATCGGCGCAGTGCCACGCGGGAATGCGATGGCCCCACCAGAGCTGGCGCGAAATGCACCAGTCGCGGATGTTGTACATCCACTCGAAATAAGTCTTCGACCAGTTCGCGGGAACGAACTCGATGCGGCCGTCCTCCACAGCTTTAATCGCGGGCTCCGCCAGCGGCTTGATTTTTACCCACCATTGCGTGGATACCAGCGGCTCGACGATGGTCCGGCAGCGGTGACATTTGGCGATGCTGAGTTTATGCGGCTCGATTTTCTCTAGAAGGCCGAGCTTCTCCAGCTCCGCCACCACCTGCTTGCGCGCTTCGAAGCGGTCGAGCCCGGCGAAACGGCCGGCCGCCGCTGTCATTTTGGCGCTTTCGTCAATGACTTTTACGCTCGGCAGGTTGTGACGCCTGGCGGCCTCAAAATCGTTAGGATCGTGCGCGGGTGTGATTTTCACGGCGCCGGAGCCGAACTCGGGATCGGCCATTTCGTCGAGCACGATGGGAATCTCGCGATCCATCAGCGGCAGGCGCACCTTCTTGTCGCGCAGCTCCGGCGCGCGCTTATCATTCGGATTTATAGCGACCGCCGTATCGCCGAGCATGGTCTCCGGACGCGTGGTCGCGACCACCAGTTTTAAATCGCTGCCGATTACGGGATACACTATGTGCCACAGATTGCCCTGCGTCTCTTCATGCTCCACCTCGAGGTCAGAGACCGCGGTCTGGCAGCGCGGGCACCAGTTCACCATGTACTGGCCGCGATAGATGAGGCCTTTTTCGTACAGCCGCACGAAGGCTTCGCGCACCGCGCGCGACAGGCCGGGGTCGAGCGTGAAGCGCGCGCGCGACCAGTCGCAGCTAACGCCGGCGCGCTTCATCTGGCCGACGATCTTGCCGCCGTATTCTTCCTTCCACTTCCAGACGCGCTCTTCGAATTTCTCGCGGCCCAGGTCGTGCTTGGTCAGATTTTCGGTGGCGAGCTGCCGCTCCACCATGATCTGCGTCGCGATGCCGGCATGATCCATGCCGGGGACCCACAGCGTAACTTTCCCGCTCATCCGCTGCCAGCGCACCTGCGCGTCGATGATGGAGTGCTCGAACATGTGGCCCATGTGCAGGGAGCCGGTGACGTTCGGCGGCGGAATCACCAGGGAAAAATAGGGAGTTCCCTCGGGCGGCGCTTCGACGTGGAACAGGTTGGACTCCACCCACCACTTGGCCCAGTGCGGTTCGAACCGCTGGGGTTCATATACTTTCTCGATTTCCATGGGGAACTTTAATTTTAACAGGCGGCCAAAGGGATTAGACTACGGACATGAACTACTACGGTGCAAAAGAGCTCGCCGCCGCTTTTCGAACGGTGCGCAAGAACACGATCATCATTGCCGGGGAAATCGGTGAGGAGCATTACGGATTCCGCACGGTGCCGGGAGCGCGCTCCGTCGCCGAGACGCTGCTCCACATTGCGTTCACGCCCCGCTTTCCACACCAGGTCCATGCCGTCGAGCATCTGTCGGACCTGGCTCAGTTCGATTTTATGGACTTCTTCGGCACCCTGATGGTGATGGAGAAGAAGCCGCACACGAAGGAACATATTCTCGCGCTGCTCAACGAGGAAGGCGAGCGCTTCGCGGGTTGGCTTGACACACTGACCGAGGAGTTTCTGGCCGAAATCGTGGCGATGCCGCCGGCCATGGGCACGAGCAAGAGCCGCTTCGAGATGCTTCTTGGCACAAAGGAGCATGAGATGCATCACCGCGCCCAGTTGATGGTGAGCGAACGGATGCTGGGGATCACGCCGCATACTACGCGCCAGTTCGAAGAGCGCATGGCGGCGATGCAGAGCGCGAAGGCCGGAAGCTAAGTAAGCGCCGATCGGCGCCGGTCCGCATGCTGACGCATGGCGGTTCAGGGGCGACTGCGCGCCGGACCGGTCCACGGCTGCCCCTACTCTCTCGGCCTCAACGGAACCGCCATGCGTCAGCATGCGGACCAATCGGAATGACACGCTTTGGATCGTTATCCCTCTGGCCCCAAGGTCGCTAGCCCGCTTGCTGCGCTGCGGACGTCTCGACGATTTCGAGGAACGTGACGGCGTCGATCGGTTTATTGATGTAGTTGTCCATCCCGGCCGCCAGGCAGCGTTCGCGGTCGCCCTTCATGGTGTGCGCCGTCAGCGCGACGATGGGCGTGCGGCCGCCGCGCTGCTTCTCCAGCTCGCGGATCACGGCGGTCGCTTCGAGGCCGTCCATGTCGGGCATTTGCAAATCCATCAGGATCAGATCGAAGGATTGCCGCTCCGCCCAACCGATCGCTTCCCGGCCCGACGTTGCCAGATCCACCTGGTGGCCTCGCCGTTCGAGCAGCCGCATGGCCAGGCGCTGATTCACCGGATTATCCTCGGCCAGGAGGATGCGCAAAGAGGCGCGCCGCGCAGCGATCTCGCCTGTGCCCGCATTGAGCATGTTCGTAAGGCTCACCGAGTCCGTGGGCCTGGTCGAAGCAGCCGGCGGTGCGATCGCGCAGCGCACGGTGAAAGAAAAGGTGCTGCCCCGGCCCGCTTCACTGTCCACTTGAATCGACCCACCCATCATTTCCACCAGCCGGGAGCAGATCGCCAGACCCAGTCCCGTGCCTCCGTATTTACGCGTGGTGGAGCCGTCCGCCTGGCGGAACGCCTCGAAAATCAGCTGCTGCTTGTCGCGTGGGATGCCGATCCCGGTATCGCGGATCGCGAACCGCAGCACCGCGCCGCCTTCTAACGGCGGTTCTCCTTCGATACTCAGATACACGCCGCCTTGCGCCGTGAACTTGATCGCGTTGGCGAGCAGGTTGTAGAGCACCTGCCGCAAACGATCGGGATCGCCCACCAGATTGTCGGGAACGCTGCCGGCAGCCGCCCATTCGAGAGCGAGTCCCTTCTCCGATGCTTCCACGCGCAGCATTTTCCAGGTTTCCGCCACGCATTGCCGCAGCGAAAACTCGATCGGATTCAGATCCAGCCGGCCCGCCTCGATCTTGGAGAAGTCGAGTACGTCGTTCAGAATCGTCAGCAGGGATTTCGCCGACAGGCGGGCGGTATCGAGGTAATCGCGCTGCTCCGCTGTCAGGGCCGTGGTCATCACCAGATCCGTCATGCCCAGGATGCCGTTCATCGGTGTCCGGATTTCGTGGCTCATGTTGGCCAGGAATTCGCTCTTCAGGCGGCTGGCGTGTTGTGCCTCGGTGAGCAGCCTTTCGATTTCGCGATTCTGCTGTTCGGCGCGAACTTTTTCTTCCACGACGCGCTGTTTCTCCTTGGACAGCTCGCGGGTGCGTTCCAGGACCGCTTTTTCCAGGCGAAGCCGTTCGGCCTCCAGCCGGTGGGTTCTCCTGCGCCACATCAGGCGGCCCAACACCAGCGTCATGATGATCGACCCCAGGCGGAACCACCACGTCAGCCACCAGGGTGTCAGTACTTGAAACGCCAGCCGGGCGGGCTCCGCGCTCCACACTCCCTGCGCACTGCGCGCCATTACTTCGAGTGTGTAGGGTCCCGGCGGCAATTTTGGATAATTCAACTCGCGCTGCGTCGTTTCCAGCCAGTCCTGCGTCACGCCGGCCAGCCGGTAGCGGAATAGCACGCCCGACTCCTGCACGAAGGTGAGCGCGGCGAAGCGTGCCTGGAGAGAATTTTCCTGATACGGCATTTCCAGGCTGCTCGCCGGATCCACCACCTTGTCACCTAGCTTGACCGCGGTAAACACCACCGGCGGCGGGACGTTCGGCGCGGGAGTTGCCGCCGGGCGGAAGCGCGAGAGGCCGCGGCTGGTACCGATCCACACGCCGCCGTCGGAATCGGCGAAGAATGCGTTGGAATTGCAGTCGTCCCAGATCAGCCCGTCGGACCGGCCATAGTGGCGCCAGCGCGAGCGGTCGAACACATCCGCGCCATGGTCCGTGCCCGCCCACAGCCATCCCCGCGTGTCGAACTGTAGGAACAGCGTCTTGTCCGAACGCAGACCGTTGGCTTGCGTGAAGGACTCCAGCTTCGCCTCGCCCGCCCTGCCTTCCGGAAAGGTCAGATGAGTAATGCCGTAGGCGTCCCGGTAGCCGATCCACAGGGAGCCATCGGGGTCTTCCACCACTTGCGCGATCTTGTCGTAGGCGAGCCCGTCCTTGGTGGTGAATCGCCTGGAGCGATCTCCTTTGTAGTGCACCAACCCCCGATCGCCCGCCACCCAGACTCCGCCCGCGCGATCCGGCAGAATCAGGTTAAATATCTCCGCGGCGTCGGTGCCCGCGGGATTCAATTGTTCGAACCGGTTGGTGTCTCCGGGTGAACTGCGGAACAGTCCCCGATAGGTCGCGGCCCATACGCGCCCTTCCTGATCGACCGCAACGTTGCGCAGCCTGGTGTTGGTGAGGCCCTGCGCCTCGCCGATGTTTCGGAGTGCGCCCGTCTTGCGGTCCAACGCCTTCAGGCCGCCCGGATCCGCGCCGACCCACAACGTGCCGTCCGGCGCCACGGCTAAAGTCCGGATAAAGATCGAACCGGGGAGCGAAAAATTCCGCCAGACGACTTTCCCTCCGGCGATTTCGGCGTAGCTCAGTCCAAATTGCGAGCCCACCCAGAGGCGCCCGCCATGGTCCCTGACGATCGACCAGGTGGACTCGTGGCTCAAACCTTCCGCCTCGCCCCAACTCTGCCACTCGTTGTAGCCGAGCCACCGCGCCAGGCCGGAGCCAAGCAGGCCAATCCAAATCGATCCTTCGCGATCCTGCATCACCGCCGAGATGTCGTTCGAGGAAAGGCCGTCCTTCGCGGTGATGATTTCAAAACCGGCGTCCGACTGGCGGGCCAGACCTTTATAGGTTGGAGCCAGTAGCCTGCCTCCCGGATCGAGCGCCAGCGTCGGATAGGTGTTGGCCGACTCCGGCAATCCGGGCCGCAAAACGAATCGCCCTCCCGCCGGCCGTTCGTAAAGGGATTTCTCGCTGCGGACCCACAGGTTGCCCTCAAGGTCGCCGAGAATCGCGTCCCAGCGCTCGCGCGGCAGTCCGAGCTCCCTGCCGGTTTCATGTGCCTGCCCGTCTTCCAGGGAACAGAGACCGGTCCCGCACCCGAACCAGACCGTTCCGTACAGATTCACGTAGACGCTGGTGGCCCTTGCCGCACCAGCCTCCGCCGGAGTGGAAATCAGCTCAAAACGCCGGCCCTGGTCTGACGGCGTGCCGATAACCAGCCCGCGCTCCGTGGCCACGTACAGGCGGCCCGCGGCATCGGAAGCAATTCCCTCCCGTCCCACAATGCCCGCCGGCTCGCCGATGGGGACCTTTTCGAAGTGGTCGCGGGTCCAGCGGGCCAACCCGAACCGGGTCCCCACCCACAGCGTCCCGTCAATCGATTCGTGCAGCGATTCAATATGCGCGTCGGGAAGACCGTCGGTTTTACCGAATCCCGCGAAACGGTTGCCATCATAGCGGTACAGACCGTTCTGCGTGCCCACCCATAAGAATCCCGCACGATCCTGGAAAACGACCTGTACCGCCAGATTCTGCAGGCCTTCTTCTTCGCCGTAGAATTTGAAGTTGTACCGCTGCCCGTACAGAGTCGAGGCGCTCAGTAGAGTGAAAATCCAGGCGAAGGCGGTGCGCATCGTCATGAAAGGGAGTTCTATAACCCACATAAATCGGCGGATAGTCCTGATTTATTTAGGGTACTAGCCGACCACGCCGCAGCCGCCGGACCAGCAGTGTTAGTCTCGTGTAAGTGGCTAAGCTTCGTGTCGCGGTCGTGGGAGCCGGTTCCTTCGGCAAGAACCATTTACGCGTGATCCATCATTCACCTCACGCGGAACTGGCTGGAGTTCTGGATTCGGATAGGGCTCGCGCGTCGGAGGTTAGTTCTCCCTACGGTTGCGCGGTTTTCACTTCGCTCGAAGAGCTGGCGTCTCTTGCTGACGCCGCAGTGATCTCGACGCCGACCGTGTCGCATGCGGAAATCGGATGCCGGCTGATCGAACTGGGGCTGGACGTTCTCGTCGAGAAGCCTGTTTCCAATACTTTAGCGGGCGCCGAAGCGCTGGTCGAAGCCGCCGGGCGCCGCGGTCGCATTCTGCAAGTGGGCCATCTGGAGCGATTTAATCCGGCCATCCTGGCGCTCGAATCCGTGGTGACAACGCCACTCTTCTTTGAAGTGCACCGGTTGAGCGAGTTCAGCCCCCGTAGTCTCGATGTGGACGTCGTACTGGATTTGATGATCCACGATCTCGACATTCTGCTCGCGCTCACGGGCAAGAAACCGGAGGAAATTCGCGCCGCGGGCATATCTATCTTGTCCTCCAAAGTGGACATCGCGAATGTCAGATTGCAGTTTCCCGGCGGATGTATCGCCAATATTACGGCGAGCCGCGTCTCCACCGAACGCGTCCGGAAATTGCGTCTCTTCCAGCCGCACGAATACATTTCACTCGACTATGGGCGTCAGGATGCCGTGCGGTTCCGCGTCAAACCGCCGCTCGGTATCGACTTCGCTCCGCTCGCGGTGGCCAAAGACGAGCCTCTGCGGCTGGAGCTCGAGAACTTTTTCGACAGCATCTCCACCCGCCGCGCGCCGCGGGTCACCGGTCAGCAGGCGTTAGCCGCTCTCGAAGTGGCCATCGATATTCTCGCTAAAATAGAGGAGCATGCGAGTCTGGTGGCGCAAACCATGGCAGCAGCAACCTCAACCGTGCCGGAAGCGTCGTAACGATTGTCGAACCCATGTCTCCCGTAGACATCTCCGCTAAAGCTCCGCCCGAACTGGAACTGCTCGCGCGGCACGAACCGCTCTCCTCGCGGCACTTCGCCGCGATGGCCCTGGCGTCGATTGCTGTCCACATCGTGGGTGGGGCGCTCTTTCTGAGTTTGCCCGAGGTGGTTCCCGCGCCGCGAGCGCCGGTGATCACGTCGGATCTGCATCAGGCCGTTCATCTGTACGTTCCGAGGCTGTTTGAACCGACGCAAAAAGCGCCGAATCTGAACAAGGTAGTGCGTCCTGAACTCGATGTGCGGAGCGAGAGGGAGGCTCCGCAGCCGCAGGCTCCCATGATGCGCCGTCCGCAACCCGCGCCCGGTCCGGTCGCGACTCCGGCGTCGGCGCCGCCCCCGGTCGTCGAGCCGCCCAAGATTCAGGCTGCGGTACAGCCGTCCGCTCCTCCTGCCATCGCTCCGCCCCCGAATCCCGAGGGAAGCACTCCGCAGGCTCCTCCGCCGCCTGCCACCTCGAAACCTAAGATTGCATTCGAGAATGTCGCGCCTCCGCCTTCGATCAAGCTTCACGGGCCACCCGATCCGAGGCTGTTGATGGAGGCTGCTGCCATGGAACGCCTGGCGCGGACCGCCAGGTCTCCGGGTGGTGGCGGAACTACCGTGGGTGATAACGGCGACGATCTGACGGACCTGCCCAGCCTGAACCAGGCCCAATCGAAAGGATACCTGGGCAGCGATCTCCAGTTGCTCAGCGACCCCAGCGGGTTCGATTTCGGACCATACCTTAGACAGATCCTTACCTCGGTCAAGCGCAACTGGATGTCGGTTATTCCCGACGCTGTGAAGACCGGCCGCAAGGGAACGGTCCTGATTCAGTTCATCATTGATCGTCATGGCACCGTGCCGAAATTGGTGGTCGCCACCTCTTCGGGTACGCTCGCATTCGATCGGGCCGCGGTTACCGGCGTCACCGCCTCGAGTCCCTTCCCACCCCTGCCTGCCGAGTTCAAAGGCGACCAGATTCGGCTCCAACTCGCATTCAAGTACAACGCTCCTGCGCACTAAATCCAATACCCATGACGGATCTTAAGTTTATAGCCGCCATGTGTTCCTATGCCGTGCTCGCTCTGCTGGCCGGATTCGCCTTAGAAGGGCGGATGCGCATAGCGACCTGGGTTTTCTTAGGTGGAATCGCAGTCAAAACGGCGCTCGCGGTTCTGAAACGCCGCTTAGACTAAGCACGTAGCATACTCACCATCGGATTATTATTAGGCCGCTTCTAAGGTAAACCTTCGAGATACGAAGTGGGGTCGACACCCTTAACCTTCTATTTACCGGACAGTTCCGGGTGCTCGATGTGCCAAAAGGGTACGGGAGTTCCAGTCTGGGAGGGGTCGATGCAAACTAGGTTTCGAATCAGTACGAGAGTCAGAACAGGACGACATATGCTTTGTCGACCTGACTCCCGTCCGGCCTCAGCAGGGATAAGGTTTCCTACTGATTCTAAATCACTAAGCAGTTTAGCGGGGCTCTACGACCATTGGCAGCGCCCCTCTATGCCACCGCTTTTTAAGATTGGTCTGGAGCGTGCCTTTACCGAGGCGCCCGCAGAATTCAAGGTGCTTCAATCAAAAACCGCTAGGAGAAAGTTGTGATGGCGATGAGAAAATTCAAGACCGCCGTGGCCAAGGTGACGCTGCCGATCGCCGTTCGTGAGCTGTCGTCGCGGACCCGTACTGTGCCTGCCAAGCCGATGGGTATAAGCACATCCCTACACGCCGTCCCCGCGGCGCACAACCCGACTCATCCGGCGGTTCATACGAAATCGAGTGGCACCGCACAAGCGGCTCGCCTGGCGCGCCGCGACCGCGTCGTGCTGGAGCATCTGCCGCTGGTGAAAGCCATCGCCGTCCGCGTTCACGAGAATCTCCCGGTGCATGTCGATCTGGACGATCTGGTGCACGCGGGTATTCTTGGCCTGTTCGATGCCGCCAACAAGTACAATCCCGACAAGCAGGTGATTTTCTCCAGCTACGCCAAGCATCGCATTAAGGGTGCGATCCTCGACAGCCTCCGCCAGCTCGATTGGGCTTCGCGCGACATGCGCCGCCGCCACAAGCAAGTGGAAGCCGCCACGCGCGATCTAGCGTCCACCTTGCAGCGCGCCCCCACCGAAGCCGAAGTCGCCGAGAAGCTGGGCATGGATGTGGACCGCTGGCGCACCATGATGTTGGATCTGCGCAACGTCGGTCTGATCTCCGCCTCCACGCGTTCGAACGAAGGCGACGATCTCCCCGCTCCCGATTTCCCCAGCAACCCGGAAACGCAGCCCGATTCCATCTGCGCCCGCGAGCAGCTCCGCAGCGTGCTGACGGTGGCCATGAAAACCCTCCCGGAGCGCTACCAGAAGGTCGTCCTGCTGTACTACACCAACGAAATGACGATGAAGGAAATCGGCGGCGTCCTGGGCATCAACGAAAGCCGCGTTTCCCAGAT
>JBEKOZ010000068.1:0-13573 GCA_049521275.1 Bryobacteraceae bacterium
GCGGATGCAGATTGCCGTCGCCGGCGTGAAAAATATTGCTGATGCGGAAGCCGTAGCGTTCGCCCACTTCGTGGATGAACTTCAGCGTGGGCGCAATCTGGGTGCGCGGGACGACTCCGTCCTGCACGTAGTAGGAAGGGCTGCAACGGCCGACGGCTCCAAAGGCGTTCTTGCGGCCTTTCCACAGGAGATCGCGTTCGATGGCGTTGCGGGCAACGCGAAACTCGCGGGCGCGGCAGGTCTGGCAGACTGCGCGGATCTGTTCGGCTTGCTCTTCCACGGTTTCGCGCAGGCCTTCGAGCTCGATCAGCAGAACGGCCGCGGCGTCCATGGGGTAGCCGGCGTGGGTGGCTTCCTCGATCATGCGCAGCATCACGCCGTCCATCATTTCAATGGCGGCGGGAGTGATGGCGTGGGCGGTGATGCGCTCGACGGTTTCGCCGGCGTCCTCGGGACGGTCGTAGATGGCGAGGATGGTCTTGACCATTTCGGGCTTGCGCATCAGGCGCACGATGACCTTGGTGATCAGCACCATGGTGCCTTCGGAGCCAACTAAGATGCCGGTTAAATCGTAGCCTTCGCCTTCGGTGGAGGTTTCGATCACGGTGCCGTCGGGGAGGACGGCTTCGATGCCGAGCACGTGATTGGTGGTGACGCCGTAAGCGAGAGTGTGCGGACCGCCGGCATTTTCGCTCACGTTGCCGCCGATGGTGCAGGCGCGCTGGCTGGAAGGATCGGGCGCGTAGAAGTAGCCCGCGGCATCGACCGCTTGGGAGATATCGAGATTCACGACGCCGGGCTGGACGACGGCGCGTTCATTGGGGAGATCGATTTCGAGAATGCGGTTCATGCGGGCGAAGGAGATGACGATGCCGCCGGCGCGGGCGATGGCTCCGCCGGAGAGTCCGGTGCCGGCGCCGCGGCCGACGATGGGGAGATTGTATTCTGCGGCGAGTTTCACGATGGCGACTACGTCGGCGGTGGATTGCGGGAAGACGACGAGGTCGGGACGGGATTTGTCGACGCCGGCGTCGTATTCGTAGAGAGTGAGGTCCTCGGGTTTGTGGAGGTAGCCGCGGGGGCCGAGGAGTTTTTCGATGCGGGAGTGGAGGCTCAAGTTCAAGGGTAGCAAGACGCTAATCGGCCGGCGGCCAACGCTGCGCACCGTGGATCAGGTTGACAATTTCCACCGCTTGTAGGTGTTCAAGCACCCGGTATACGACGATGAAGGGCAGTGGTGGCAACGGCATTTCGCGTGTACCCTGAAGGCGGCCGAGCCTGCCGGCGTAGGGGAAGGCGCCAAGTGTACTGAGGCGGTCGTAAATCGTCCGGCCGACGCGCTGTGCAGCCGGCGGGTCGTCACGGCGAATGTAGTCAACTATATTTTGGAGGTCGGAGGAAGCGCTCGGCGACCAGCGGATCTGCATTTATGGTTGAAACATCTTTTCGAGACGCGCGCCAACTTCGTCGTGGGTAAGAAACTCCCCACGTTCGAGATGGTCGAGGCTCGCATTTACCTTCTGCCGGAACCAGGCATCATAGTCCAGATAGTTTTCGACAAGCTGTTGGACGTAGTCGTCCGCTTCGCGGCGGTTTTCGGCGGCAACGCGATCAAGCTTCGCTTGCAGTTCCGGGCTGAAGTGGACTTCCATCGCCTTTATGTTAGGGAAAGGTGAAGCAGGCGTCAAGTGCCGGACTTCGGCCTCACAAGAAGCAGCATTGCCCAGGAGGTCAGCCTGGATTAGCGGGTGAGCAGGGGCTTTACCGCCCGGAGGACTGTGCCGGATACTATTTCGCAGCCTTCGGCGGTGGGGTGGATTCCGTCGTGCTGGATGTAGCGGAGATCGCTGGTCAGGATGTCGGCCAGCAGGAAGGGGATCAGGATGGTTTTGTGTTCGGTGGAGAGGTCGCGGTAGATCTGTTCGAATTTGTGGATGTAGTCGGGGCCGTAGTTGGGCGGGAGGGTCATGCCGGCCAGCACCACCTTCGCTCCGGCTTTTTGGAAGGCTTCGATCATGGTGTTGAGATTGTCGCGCGTGGTTTCGAGCGGCAGGCCGCGGAGGCCGTCGTTGCCGCCTAGTTCCAGAACTACAATTTCGGGTTTTAACGCCAGGGCGGAATCGAGACGGGCGACGCCGCCTTCTGTGGTGTCGCCACTGACGCCTTGGTTGATTAAGTGCCAGGGATATTTTTCGGCGTCGAGTTTTTTCTGGAGGAAATCGGGGAAGCTGAGGCCGGCTTCGAGGCCGAATCCGGCGCTGAGGCTGTCGCCGAAAACCAGAAGGACATGGCGGGTGTCGGCTACGGGCGCGGCCGGCGGCGGAATTTCTTTTCGTGCGGGTTCTTCAACCTTCTCGTTAGGCTTCGAGCAGCCTGCAAGCAAAATTACAGAAAATAAGACGAGGCGCATCTGTTGCCATTCTAAGATGGTTATAGATGACAATTCTGGCGACGCACGCACTGACCAAGACCATCAACACGGGAACGCATACGGTGGAGATCCTTCGCGGGGTCGATCTGGAAGTTCCGGCGGGGCAGTTCATCGCCATCATGGGCGCTTCGGGGAGCGGGAAGAGCACGCTGCTGGGGTTGATGGCGGGGCTCGATACGCCTTCGTCGGGGACGGTGGTGGTGGCGGGAATGGATATCACGGGGCTGAGTGAAGACCAGCTGGCGGTGGTGCGGGGGGAGAAGATCGGGTTCGTGTTTCAGTCGTATCAATTGATCCCGACGCTGACGGCGGAAGAGAACGTGCTGCTGCCGCATGAGCTGGCGGGGCGCGATGTGCGGTCGGGGACGGCGCGGGCTCGGGAGCTGCTGGATAGCGTCGGCTTAAAGGACCGGATGGATCATTATCCGGTGCAGCTTTCGGGAGGCGAGCAGCAACGTGTCGCGCTGGCGAGGGCGTTCATGATGAAGCCTCCGATATTGATGGCGGATGAGCCGACGGGGAATCTAGATAGCGTGAATGGGGCGCACGTGCTGGAGTTACTGATCGCGCTGAATGAGCGCGAGGGGACCACGATGGTGCTGGTGACGCACGACCCGGCGCTGGCGACTCGTGCGGATCGGATCGTGACGCTGCGGGACGGGTTGGTGGTGGGGGATGAGATGCGGAATGGCGCCACGCTGATCGGAATATGAATTTATCTTTTAAGACGGCGGGGCGGATTGCCTGGCGGGAGACGCGGTCGTCGCTGACGAAATTTTTGTTCGTGGTGCTGGCGGTGGCGGCGGGGGTGGGCGCGCTTTCGGGGGTGCGCGGATTCAGCCAGAGCTTTCACGGAATGTTGACCAAGGAAGCGCGGACGGTGATGGCGGCCGATCTGACGGCGCGGCAGTTCATGATGCCGACTGCACAGCAGGATGCGGCGTTGGACGAACTGCGCGGGGTCGACCGGACGCTGATCACGGAGACGTTTTCCATGGCGTCGACCGAGCGGCCGGATATGACGCCGCTGATGGTGTCGATCAAGGCGGTGGATCCGGCGAAATATCCTTACTACGGCGAGGTGAAGCTGGCGCCGGAGATGCCGCTGAGCGCGGCGCTGACGGCCGATACGGTCGCGGCGGGCGACGATCTGCTCATCCGGCTGAACATCAAAGTGGGGGATTCGATTCGAGTTGGCGGGCAGGATTATCGGGTGACCGCGACTGTGGTGTCGGAGCCGGACCGGATGTCGGGGAGCATGAACATCGGGCTGCGGCTGATGATGTCGCGCGAAGGGCTGGCGCGGACGGGGCTGTTGCAGCTCGGGAGCAGGGCAGCGGAGCGGCTGCTGTTTAAGCTGAATCCCGGTGCTCCGGGCGTTGACCAAGTCAGAAAGGCGATCAAGACGGCGTTGCCGGAGGCACTGGTGGCGGACTTCCGGCAGTCGCATCCGATTATCACGAGCGGGTTGGATCGGGCGACGATTTTCTTGAGCCTGGTGAGCCTGATTGCGCTGATCGTGGGGGCGATCGGGGTGGGGATGGCGATGCACGCGCACTTGCAGCAGAAGATGGACAACATCGCGGTGATGAAGTCGATAGGCGCGACGTCGAATGAAATTATCCGCATTTATACTTTGCAGACGCTGATGCTGGGGATGCTGGGAGGGATCGCGGGCGTGGCGGTGGGGCGGGGCGTCGAAGAGATTCTGCCGCGGCTGATCACGAAATTCTTTGCTGTCGGCGGAGCGATGGGATGGCACATTGCGGCGTCGGCGCAGGGGATCGCGGTGGGGATGCTGACGACGCTGCTGTTCACTTTGCCGCCGCTACTGGCGATCCGGAAGATTCGGCCGGCGCTGATTTTGCGGCGCGATATGCCGGAGGCGCGGCTGCCGTGGCGGCAGAGGATCGGGGAGGGCCGGGAGGCGCTGGCGGTGGGAGGGATCATTTTGATGGGCATTGGCGGGGTGGCGACGTGGCTGGCCGAGTCGGCGAAGGTGGGCGGATATTTCGCGGGCGGGCTGGTCACGAGCCTGATCGCGCTGACGGGAGTCGCGTGGCTGCTGCTGTGGGGGATTCGCGCGTTTCTGAAGAGATCGCCATGGAGGGTTCCGTCGCTGGTGCGGCAGGGGTTGGCGAATTTGTACCGGCAAGGGAATCAGGCGCAGGCGATTTTAGTAGCGCTGGGGTTGGGAGTGATGTTCACGCTCAGCGTGTACCTGATTC
This sequence comes from Bryobacteraceae bacterium, assembly GCA_049521275.1. GTDB lineage: Bacteria > Acidobacteriota > Terriglobia > Bryobacterales > Bryobacteraceae > Palsa-187. The sequence continues at coordinate 4,660 of JBEKOZ010000068.1, forward strand.
AGGATTCGCTGGTGGGGCAGATCATCGAGACGGCTCCGCCAGGAATGCCGAATGTGTTCCTGGTGGGGATCACGCAGACGCAGGTGGAGCCGCTGCGGGAGTTGCTGGCGAAGCAGGTGGGCGTGGTGGGGACGCCGGAGTTTGTGCCGAGCGTGATGGCGCGGCTGGTGAGCATCAACGGGACGCCGCTGGCGGGCATGAAGATGCAGTCGATGTCGCGGCGGTTTCTGTACTCGCGGTCGGTGATGTGGGAGAACGAAATTCCGGAGCAGACGCGGGTGCTGGAGGGCGCGTGGTGGAAGGCGGGGACGACCGAGCCGGTGGTTTCGATTGCGGAGGAGGCGGCGCGTGATTTGAATCTGCATCCGGGGGCGTGGATCGAGATGTCGGCGGCTGGGCGGACGATCAACGCGCGGGTGGTGGCGGTGCATCAGACGGAGGCGATTCGGGTGAGCGCGGCGAATGAGTTTGTGTTCAACACGAAGACGCTCGAGGGGCTGCCGGTGATTTATTACGGCGGAGTGCGGATGAAGCCGGCGCTGGTGGGAACGTTTCAGAGAAACGCGTACGAGAAATTCCCGACAGTGACGGTGGTGAACGTCGCCGATGCGCTGGAGATCGTGCAGCAGGTGGTGGATCAGATTGCGCTGGTGATCCGGTTCCTGTCGGGGTTCGCGATTCTGGCGGGGGCGATCATCCTGGCGGCGAGCATCGCGGGGACGCGGTTCCGGCGAGTCCGGGAAGTGGTGATTCTAAAGACGCTGGGGGCGACTCGGCGGCATGTGGGGCGGATTTTCTCGGTCGAGTTTCTGACGCTGGGCGCGGTCGCAGGGCTGATGGGGGCGATTCTCGCGGCGGTATTTTCGAGCCTGGTGCTGAAGAGGCTGCTGGGTGCGCATTTCCACTTCGACCCGAAGGCGACGGGGTTGGCGATCGTGCTGACGGCGGCGCTCGCGAACCTTTCGGGGTGGCTCGCGAGCTTCCGGATTTTACGGCAGAAGCCGCTCGAGGTGTTGCGGGATGAGTGAGGGCTATCGCGCGTAAGTGGGCGCGTGGGCGCTAGCTTCTTCGCTACTGGAGGAGATAGCCTCGGCGCCGGTGCCTTTGAAGAGCTCCTTGGCGCGGTCGATGGCTTTCGAAGTGTCGCAATGGATGGACATCAGGACGCCGCCGTTTTTGACATGCCCTTCATAACGCTTGGCTTCGTATTCGGGAATGCCCATGCCGACCAGCGCGCCGATAATGCCGCCGGCCGCTCCGCCCGCTCCCAGTCCGGCGAGCGCCGCGACGATCGGGCCGGCGACGAGGAGAATCCCGAAGCCGGGAATCGCCAATGTGCCGAGTCCAACCAGCAGGCCCAGAGTGCCTCCAATGACCCCGCCTGTCGCGGCGCCGGCGGCGGTTCCTTCAGGGGCCTTAGTGCCCTTTTCGTGGGCGAATTCGTGAGAAGTCTCGGCGTCGGTAAGGAGAACAGAGATGTCATTGTTCGTATACCCCGCGGTTTTAAAGGTGTCGACTGCCCGCTCGGCCTGGGCTGCGTTCTTATAAAGTCCAAACACTGCGATATTTTTGCTGGCCATGTTTAGGCCTCCTTTGGTTCTAGTGGTTGGAGGCGGGGGAGGATGGATTGTTTCCGGCGCATCGTGATGTTATGATCATCATGATGCGGACAACGATTAATTTGCCGGAAGATGTGTACGAAGCGGCTCGATCGGTGGCTGCGGTGAAAGATATCTCTCTGGGGGACGCCTTGGCGGAACTGGTGCGCCAGGGGCTGAGGCCGCCGATGCGGATGGAGATGAAGAACGGCATCCCGATGGTTGTCCTGCCGAAGGACTCTCCGTTGATCACGCTGGAGCACACGCTGGCAATTGAGGACGATCTCGATTGAAGCCATTCTTGCTCGACGTGAACGTAATGGTGGCGCTCGTTTGGCCGGCCCATGTTCACAATCGCGCTGCCGAGCAGTGGTTCACGGAGAATCGAAAATACGGGTTCAGGACCTGTCCGATTACCCAAGCTGGCATGGTGCGAATCCTTGGCCATCCCCGATATGGTCGCGACAGCATGACCATGGCGGGAGCGCAGGGGGCGCTTCGTGACCTGGTGGCGCTTCCGGAACACGAGTTCTGGCCAGCGACCTTACCACTGGCAGCGGCCATTGAGCGGACAGGACCGATCTCAGGGAATCAGCAGATAACGGATGCGTATCTGGTCGCGCTCGCTATGGTGAACGGAGGCATTCTGGCTACGTTCGATCGCAGCGTATTGGGGCTCAGCGGCGCAAAGGGATTCGTCGAGATTGTAGACGGGTGACAGGGGGAGCCGAGATGGTCCTTTTGTATGGGATCGTAAGGTGGGTGTAAGTTTCCCGAAACTTCGCTATAATGAGATTGTCCGTAGATTAATCGAAATGAGCAGGAGACCATGGTGAAGCGTGCTGGCTCCGATGATTCGTTACGCTGTTCGTTCTGTCAGAAAAGCCAGGACGTCGTCGGCAAGTTAATCTCCTCCCCCTCAGAGTACCCTCGGGCGTACATCTGCGACGAGTGTATTGGGGTATGCAATTCGATCCTCGAAGACGACCGGCATGAGCAGCAGTACGGGGCGCCGCACAAGCTGCCTAAACCGTTGGAATTAAAAGAGTACCTGGATCAGTACGTGATCGGCCAGGATGCCACCAAAAAGAAACTCGCAGTGGCGGTCTACAATCACTACAAGCGCATCCAGATGAACAAGAATCGGACGGGGGAGGTGGAGCTCTCCAAGTCGAACATTCTGCTGATCGGACCGACCGGGACGGGGAAAACGCTGCTGGCACAGACGCTGGCGCGGATTCTGGATGTGCCGTTCGCCATAGTCGACGCAACCACCCTGACCGAGGCCGGGTATGTGGGCGAAGACGTCGAGAACATCATTTTGCGGCTGTTGCAGAACGCCGATTGGGATGTGCAGCGCTGCCAGTCCGGGATTATATATATAGATGAGATCGACAAGATCGGGCGCAAGGACGAGAATCCGTCGATTACGCGCGATGTTTCGGGTGAGGGCGTGCAGCAGGCGCTGCTGAAGATCCTTGAAGGGACCATTGCCAACGTTCCTCCACAGGGCGGGCGCAAGCATCCCCATCAGGAGTTTACGCCGGTCGACACGACCAACATCCTGTTCATTTGCGGAGGGGCGTTTGTCGGGCTCGAAAAGACGATCCAGCGGCGGGTGGGTACGCGGACCATCGGATTTTCGCATCAGGACGAGCTGGCGATCGGCGCGGAAAAGACGCGGCGCGGGGGATCGAGCGGGCGGCGCGATGTGAGTATGCTCGAACAGGTGCAGCCGATGGACCTGATCAAGAGCGGCTTCATTCCGGAGTTTATCGGACGGCTGCCGGTGGTAGCCGTGCTCGAGGAATTGACCAAAGAAGCGCTGGTGCAGATCCTGACTAAACCTAAGAACGCGATCAGCCGACAGTATCAGAAGCTGTTCGAGTTTGAAAATGTTAGACTGAAATTTAGCGATGACGCCTTAGAGGCGATCGCGCAGCTCGCGATGGAGCGCAAAGTGGGCGCTCGCGGCTTGCGGATGATCCTCGAAGATCTGATGCTGGACCTGATGTATTACCTGCCGTCCTATAAGAAGGTCCGCGAGTTTTTGGTCACCAAGGAAATGGTGATGACGCAGAAGATCAATATTTCGTTGCTTGAGAAAGCCGGCTAGGGGCCACGGCAGGGAGCAGACTCCCTGCGTCCTGAACGTTGGTTCCTTCCTTACAAGACCTCTACTTCCAAAAAATGCTCTCCTCGAAAGAAAAATCAGACACTCGCAAGCTGCCGATGATGCCCATCCGGGACGTTGTCATTTTTCCGCACATGATGACGCCGTTCGTGGTGGGACGGGAATCGAGCGTGCGGGCGCTTGAAGAGGCGCTGGCGGGGGACAAGAAGATTTTTCTGGCGACGCAGCATGACGCGAGCGTCGATGAGCCGCGGCCGGACGAAATTTTCTCGGTAGGCACGCTGGCGAGCATCGTGCAGAGCGTGAAGCAGTCCGACGGGAACATCAAGGTCCTGGTGGAAGGCGTGGAGCGCGGGAAAATTCTTTCAGTCACAGAAGAAGAAGGGTATTTTCGCGCCACGGTTAAAGTGTTCAGTTACAAGGTGGAAGCGGGCCCGCAGCTGGACGCGCTGACCTCGCGGGTGACCGGACTTTTCGAACAGTATGCGAAGCTGAGCCAGAACGTGAACTACGACACGATGGTAGCGGCGATTCGCGGCGACGATCCGGGCAAGCTGGCCGACACGGTAAGCGCGAATCTGCAACTGGCGATCGAGGAGAAGCAGGAGCTGCTCGAAATCTTCGATCCGATCGACCGGCTGACGCGGATTGCGGAGATGCTCGATATCGAGATCGAGAAGCTGAACGTGGATCGCACGATTCAGGGCCGGGTGAAGCGCCAGATGGAGAAGGCGCAGAAAGAATATTATCTCAACGAGAAGATCAAGGCGATCCAAAAAGAGCTGGGGCGCGGCGAGAAGAGCGAGTTCGACGAGCTGAAGAAGAAGATCGAAACCGCGGGCATGACCAAGGACGCGCATGAGAAGGCCATGGCGGAGCTGAAGCGCCTGGAAAACATGCCTCCGATGTCGGCCGAGTCGACGGTGTCGCGCAATTATCTGGACTGGCTGCTGGCGGTGCCGTGGAAGAAGAAGTCGAAGGAAATTCGCGATCTGCCGCACGCGCAGGAGGTGCTCGAGAGCGACCATTACGGCCTCGAAAAGATCAAGGAACGCATTCTTGAATTTCTCGCGGTGCGCCGCCTGGTGAAAGATCCGAAGGGTTCGATTCTGTGTTTTGTCGGGCCTCCGGGTGTTGGGAAGACGTCGCTCGGAATGTCGATCGCCAAGGCTACCGGACGCAAATTCGTGCGGCTGTCGCTGGGCGGCGTGAGGGATGAAGCGGAGATTCGCGGCCATCGGCGCACCTATATCGGCGCGCTGCCGGGGCAGATTTTGCAGATGATGAAAAAGGCCGGGGTGCGCAATCCGGTGTTCATGCTGGACGAAGTGGACAAGATGTCGACCGATTTCCGGGGCGACCCCTCATCGGCGCTGCTAGAGGTGCTGGATCCGGAACAGAATTTCATGTTCATGGATCACTACCTGGACGTAGAATACGATTTGAGCCAGGTGTTTTTCATCGCGACGGCGAATGTGATGCATACCATTCCGGCGGCGTTGATGGACCGCATGGAAGTGATCCGGCTGTCAGGCTACACGGAGCTGGAGAAAAAGGAAATCGCCAAGAAATTCCTGGTTCCGAAACAGTTGAAGGGCACCGGCCTGTCGGACGAGCAGATCCAGTTCGAGGATACCGGTATCGACGAGCTGATCGGGCATTACACACGCGAAGCCGGGGTTCGCAACCTGGAACGCGAAGTGAGCAATCTGTGCCGCAAGGTGGCGCGGTCCGTGGTGAACGCGCAGGGGCCGTCCTCGAAGAAAAAATTGCCGAAAGTCGTGGTGAATGCAGCCAAGGTAAACGAGCTGCTGGGTCCGCAGAAGTTTCGCGATAAGGAGCGGGATAAGCAGAACGAGGTGGGCGCGACCACCGGCCTCGCGTGGACCGAGGTGGGCGGCTCGATTCTGACCACGGAAGCGGCGATCATGGAAGGCCGCGGCAAGCTGACGACGACGGGCAAACTGGGCGACGTGATGCAGGAATCGGCGCAGGCGGCGATGAGCTACCTGCGGAGCCGTTCGCATGGAATGGGATTGCCCCGCGATTTTTACCGTCATCTGGATATTCACCTGCATGTTCCGGAGGGAGCGATTCCGAAGGATGGGCCCTCGGCGGGGATCACGATCGCGACCAGCATCATCAGCGCGCTGACTAGCATTCCGGTGCGGGCCGATATTGCGATGACGGGTGAAATCACGGTGCGGGGGCGGGTGTTGCCGATCGGCGGGTTGAAAGAGAAGCTGATGGCGGCGCATCGCTACGGGATTCGGGAGGCGATTCTGCCCGCGGATAACGAAAAAGACCTGCCGGATATTCCGGAAGTGGTGCGCAACGATATGAAGCTCCATTTCGTCAAATCGATGGACGAGGTTTTGAAGATCGCGCTGGAGCGGGAGATCGAGGTGGCGGCGCTGCCGGGGATGTTGAGCGTAGCCGAGATTATCGCGCGGTCGCGGGAAGAGAAAGTCACCCACTAAGAGAGGCGCCGGGCGCGGGGCGCCAGGCGCGAGAAAACAAGAAGGGCGTGGCGCCTTGCGCCTGTCGTAGTGCCAAGGTTTATAATAAGTGCAGCGAGACCGGATCAGTTTCCGCCGGAGTCGGATGCTGAAGTCGCATTTCTGGGGCGGAGTAACGTAGGGAAATCCAGCCTGCTGAATGCGCTGATGGGTGTGGAGGGACTGGCAAAAACCAGTGCGCGCCCCGGCTGTACGCAGTTGATCAATTTCTATCAGATGGACGAAGGACTCCGCTTCGCCGATCTGCCAGGGTATGGTTTCGCCAAGGTCCCCAAGGAAATCACGAGCAAGTGGAAGCAGTTGATCGATCATTATCTGACGGGGCGCGGGTCGCTGCGGCTCTCAGTGATCGTGCTGGATGCAAGGCGAGGCTGGATGGAGAAGGACGTCGAGCTCAGAGACTGGCTCGAATGCCACGGGCGTCCGTATCTCGTGGCGGCGACGAAAGTGGACAAGTTGAAGTCTCAGCGGGAGAGGCATCAGAGCCTGAAAGATCTCCGCGAAGGATATGCGGGTGAGATCTTCGAATGCTCGGTCGTAACAGGCCGGGGAGTGAGGGAAATTTGGCAAGCGATATCGAAAATCAAGACCAGGCCCAGCAAGACGAGGCCGTAGAGAACGCAGTGACTGCTGCGGTAAATGGCGACGGCGAGGTTCCGAAAGCGGAGCCGCCCAAGGCCGAATTGCCTAAGGCCGACGCGCCTAAGAATGATGTGAAGGCGGACGCTCCGCCGAAGCGGAGCAGGGCGGCTGCGGCGGAAAAGCATCCCGCAGAGCCGAAGCCGGCCGCGGAGGCGGCGCCTGCCATCGCGCCCGAGGGCGAGGCTAAGACGCCAAAGGCGGCGGTGGAGGCGAAGGATGCTGAAGTAAACGTTGCGGACGCGAAGACGCCGGAACCGCCGGCTTCGTCTCCGGCCCCAGGCGGAACGCCACAACCCGCGGGACGAATGTTCGATCAGCGCCGGCGCGCGGCCGGCAATCAGGGACCGAAAAACGGCAACGCGCTCGACTTGGTGGAGCTCAAGGACATGAGCATCCAGAATCTCAACACCGTCGCCAAGGATTTTGGCGTGGTGGGATTCGCGGGGCTGCGGAAGCAGGAGTTGATCTTCAAAATCCTGCAGGTGCAGGCGAATACAATTATCTGCCCGGGCCGGACGACGTGTACGTATCGCCGTCCCAGATCCGGCGCTTCGATCTGCGCACAGGCGACACGGTGAGCGGGCAGATCCGGCCTCCGAAAGAAGGCGAGCGGTACTTCGCGCTCATCAAAGTCGACGCCATCAATTTCGAACCGCCGGAGGAAGCGCGCAACAAAATTTTCTTCGACAATCTGACGCCGCTTTATCCGCAATCGCGGCTGAAGATGGAGACGGTGCGCGATAACTACTCCGGCCGCGTGATGGATCTGCTGACACCGATCGGCAGGGGGCAGCGCGGACTGATTGTCGCCGCGCCGCGCACAGGCAAGACGATGCTGTTGCAGGCGGTCGCGAATTCGATCACGACGAATCATCCGGAGGTTACGCTGATCGTGCTGTTGATCGACGAGCGGCCGGAAGAAGTCACGGACATGCAGCGGTCGGTGAAGGGCGAAGTCATTTCCTCCACCTTCGACGAACCGGCGTCGCGCCACGTGCAGGTGGCCGAGATGGTGATCGAGAAAGCGAAGCGCCTGGTGGAACACAAGAAGGACGTGGTGATTCTGCTCGATTCCGGCGCGAAACATCGAAGAGGGCGGGTCGCTGACGATTGTCGCCTCGGCGCTGGTCGATACCGGGAGCCGAATGGACGACGTTATTTTCGAAGAGTTCAAGGGCACCGGCAACATGGAAATCCATCTCGACCGGAAGCTGATGGACAAACGCGTGTTCCCGGCCATCGACATTTCGAAGTCGGGCACGCGAAAAGAAGAATTGCTGCTGCCGAAGGAAGAACTGAACCGGGTGTGGGTGCTGCGCAAGGTGCTGAACAACCTTTCGCCGGTCGAGAGCATGGAGCTGTTGATCGATAAACTGTCGAAAACGCGCTCGAATGGCGAGTTTTTGGCAGCGATGAGCGGCTAGAAGCAAATAAAAATCAACACTTTCCATGGGCCGCGGCGTCTATAGTTGTTATGATGCCGCCTTGGCAAAAGGTTGTAGCCATAACTCTGCTTGGATCCATATCGTTGGCGCACGCCGACGATTATCCGTTTTTTCCACAGCCCAGTTATTTCAAAAAGTATCTGGCGAGGCCGGTTACGGGCTACGAACTGGGTCCGCCGGTGCAGTTTGAAGACTACGCGGTGGACGGGAAGCTCGAACTGTCGGTCAAATCGTTTCTCACCCTGGTGATGGCGAATAATCCGAACGTGAGCATCCAGAGGCTGACCGTCGCGGTTTCCGACGACGCGATTACGCGGGCGCTGGGCATGTTCGATCCGCTGGCAACGGCGAGCTTTTCGACAACCCGCAGCCTGACCGGGAGCACGTCCGCAGTCAGTGGCGCGGCCACGATCGATTCGCTCTCGCAACCGCTGAATTTGGGGGTGCAGCAGTTACTGCCGACCGGCGCCACTTACAACATCAATTATTCCGACTTCAAATCCTCGACCAACAGCGAGTTCGCAACCATCAACCCGAGCTACACTTCGGGGCTGACATTTAGCTTCTCGCGAGAAG
>JBEKOZ010000069.1:0-19119 GCA_049521275.1 Bryobacteraceae bacterium
GTAGCGCCGCTTTCGGAGCCCGTGGCAGCCACTTCATCGCAAAAAAACCTACGATCTGCGCTTGCAGAACCATGAGCAACTGAAAGATATGCGCCGCGGCTCCCTCATCGGCCTCATGCACAGCGCCGTATCGTGCCAGGAACTCCAGCACCATGACCAAGGCCGCGAGCGACATGGCAACCGGAACAAACGCGGTCTGCTTCAGGGAGGGAACGTCACTTGTTTTCATAAAATACTCTGCAACAGAATATCGAACTGCCTTCCCCTGTCAAGTACTTTTCAAGCGGCGCGGGTACCCGCCAGGTCCTGGTTTACGGCGTATCCGTCCCCTAGTTTTCAGGTTCAACAGTCAGGGGGAGTCGTGGCACTGCATTTTGGAGCTATGGATGAAGTCGCGACAAGACAAACGTCACCAGGCACACGCCAAGGTAGGCCATCATGAAATACCTGCCATAAAATGCGGACTGCGCCTTCACCCCGGACGTTCTCATGCCAATAGCCCCAACCACGTATGCGCAGGGGATCGTCAGCAGAACATAATTCAGAGAGCTGCGCGGCTTCGATACTGACCAGGATGAAGATCACTCCGGTCAGAAGATTCGAAATTCCGAAAGCTCCTAACAGGGTGAGCTGATCCTGACGGGCCAGGGACAGGTCCAGCTTAGCGAAGGTTCTTACGGCCCAGTTCACAAAAAAGGTGTGAAGGACACCTCGCAATAAATCAACGAGGCCGAGTACGAAAAGAACAGTCGATGCCAGGAAGTTTTGAGCGGCGGGGTTGAAAGGCGTCATTAGTTTAGAGAACATCCTCGACACCTGGCGGTTTTGTCGATGTCCGCATTTCAGGTGAAGGATAACACCAAGCGCCGGCTTCCTGGCATGCGGCCGGTGGGCCGAAGGCAATCCTCCGGCGAGAAGTTGGCAATCCTTCGAAGTGCCCGTTCCGAGATGCGTCGGCACTCCAACTCCTGAATCACGGCGTATCCGTCCCCTACTCTTTCAAATTCGGTGTTTTGGCCTACAGTCGAGGTTCCGAAGAAGAGTAGACGAACGGCTAAGATAGCGTTGACGGCCATGACTCAACTAACCAATTCCCGCCTTGCCTGGTTCAACGGCAAGTTCATGCCCGAGAATCAGGTGCTGATTTCGTTCCGCGACCGGGGCTGGAAGTACGGTGATGGCGGCTTCGACATGACGCGCACCTTTAACGGCCGCGCCTTCCGGCTGACAGAGCACATTGACCGCTTCTATCGCACCCTGCGTTACCTGCGCCTAGATCCTGGCATGAGTCCGCAGGAGATGATCGACGTTTCAGAGCAGATCGTGGCGCGCAACGAACATCTGCGCCACGCGGCAGGCGATTGGTGGATTGGGCAGCGCGTCAGTCGCGGCGTCGATCCGATCGGTGATGAAGCGCCCGAACATTTCGGTCCGAACGTAGTTGTGGAATGTACGCCGCTGCCGCTTAAGGCACGCGCGCGTCAGTTCCGGGACGGTCTCGATGTATGGACGCCCGCGCAGCGACGCATCGCGCCGGACATGCTCAGCCCGCGCGCGAAAACGCACAACTACCTGAATATGATCGTCGCGGAGCAGTCGGTAAAAGCGCACGATCCCGAGGGCTGGGCGGTGCTGCTCGACGTCAACGGAAATCTCGCCGAGGGGATGGGCAGCAACATCTTCGTCGTCCGCGATGGCAAGCTCTATACCCCGAGCGAGCGCTACGTCCTTGCCGGCATCAGCCGGCAGATGACGCTCGATCTCGCGCACAAACTCGCTATTCCAGTCATTGAAGGCGACATCGATCTGTTCGACGCGGAGAACGCCGAGGAAATGTTCCTGACCTCCACGAGCCTCTGCATCGCCGGCGTGCGCACCTTCAACGGCGCCAAGATCGGCGACGGCCGGCCGCGCGGTCCTATCACCAAGCGCCTGACCGACGCCTACATTGCCGAGGTGGGCTGCGATTTCGTGAAGCAGTATCTCGAACGACTGAGCTGACACCCGGTCATCAGCGGATCGACTCCCCGGCACGCGGCCTTGGGCTCGATTGGCGAAGTGTTATCAGCCCCGCGCAGTGGGCAGAGTGCCAGCTCCTCTTTCCCAATCCGCAGCTGCGGGACCGAACGCGAATCAATCAGCTTGCTACCTGGCCGGGCAGGGTGTACGCTTTTCTAACGATGTCATTCCGACCTGTCCGCAAGATTGCCGGGATCGGGAATGTTTTCCTTGGAACGGAGTTTGTGGATATCGCGGAGTATGATCTCGAAATCTACGAGGAGAATCCTGAAGATCACGAGCATCATGGAGCGACCTGGACACCCGGCGCCAGGAAGATCGAGGGTACCGTAGTGGGCGAGTTGCCCATCAGGAAAGATCTCAGGCTTCTTACAGAAGAAGGGTACTCGGTGAAGTTCTATTTGCGGGACAGCTTCGGGTCTGTCGCGATCTTGGATCCCATACTGGACAGCAGTGGAAATCCCGTGCGTTGAGCCCACGCACCGACGTTACCTGATCACAAATTAACTCCTTAATGGCGCATATCTGGAACTTATCGCGATTTGGCGCAAAACGCCCGTCACCGACATGTGCAAGCAACTCGCGGTTTGGCAGTCACCTTAGGACCCATCGCAGATTACGACTGAGAAAGGCCATAACAGGCGGTTACCGCGACTCACTGATCGAGCACTATCCAAGCGGGAGCGTGATCGCTCGCGTTTTCCTCACCGCGAACCCATCGGTCCACACCGCCCTCCACGAGTCGATCGCAAACTGCCCGAGAGAGAAGGAAATGATCCAGCCGCATACCCTTGTCTAAAGGCCACCGATTACGCTCGTAGTCCCAGAACGTCCAGAGTGGCCCCTCGGGTTGCAGTTTTCGCAGAGCGTCCGTCCAGTCCTGAGCGAGCAGCCGAGCATACGCTTGGCGGCTCTGAGGTTGGATCAATGCGTTGTTGTCGAGAGATCGCGTTGGATAGATGTCCTGCACGGTCGGCACCACGTTGTAATCGCCGGCCAAGACGACAGGCACGCCGGCCTTCATGAGTTCCGCGCCGTGTTCGATTAAGCGTTCGAACCAGGCCAATTTGTAATCGAACTTCGGACCAGGTTGAGGATTTCCGTTCGGCAGGTAGATGGAGGTGATCAGCACACCGTTTACCGCCGCCTCGATATAGCGTGCTTGGCGATCCTCAGGATTCCCAGGCAAGCTGGATCGCGTCAGCACCGGGTCGCAGTCCCGCGCCAGGATCGCTACGCCGTTCCAGGATCGTTCGCCTAGCCAGACTCCCCGATAGCCGAGGTCACGAAGGGCAGCCGCCGGGAATGCTTGCTGCTCTGCCTTGAGCTCCTGGAGGCAGACGACGTCGGGCTGCGCCTTCGCGAGCCACGCCACGAGATTGTGTAGACGCTTGTTGATGTTGTTGATGTTGAAAGTGGCGATCTTCAATGTCCCGGCCTCACACCAAAAGACCATTCTGTCCTGACCGGGGTTTCACATTGCAAGTACTTCGTTGGACAAGGCATCGCCGTCAAATGTAGTTTCATCAACCCAACCCTTGACGCGATGGCGCAGTATCAGATCCCAAGCGCGAGGCCGGGGCACAGACTGGATCGGCCTGCACAAAGCCCGGCTTCTGGAGGGCACGTTTCCTCGTAGTCGGTGGGAAGAGGCTGTTGCCAATGGCAAAGCGCCGAAGGTCGTCAAGGGAGATCAACATGCCCAAATGTGGATCTTGCCGCGTCAGGAGTCTCATTTTAGGCTGTGCAGATCGGAGCGCGAGACGGGAACGGCGTTTCCCGGGATAAACCAGCACCCCAACCCGGATCGATCTCAATCCTTGAAGGGGACTCCGGGCGCCGCCAGCACAGTCTGAGCGGCGCGTATTCCCACCGGAGCAGCGAGAACTTCGGTGGGCCGGTGTGGACGTTCCAGTTTTCGGAAGCCGGGCTTAAACCGGTCAGGAGTTACCGAGCGGAGCAGGTTAATGATTTCAGGGCATTAAAGCCTAACGCTAAAGACGGGGCAAACCCTCATACGCAAAGTTTCAAAGAAAATCTTGCGTGATCGTGATCACCATAACACGCAATCCTCGCTTTCTTCACTAGGCATCAACGGGAGGCAATGCCTCTTGCTGAGGAGGAATGGAAATCAAGTTCTTCAAACCGTCGATCATTCTTGGGCGAAGCGGCCCGGCAGCAGACGGGCCAGGAGCCGGGGCGTCACTGAAACCGGAACGTAACACCGGAGGAGTTCCAATGAAGTTTTTCGCTGGTCTGGACTTGTCGGGCTTGATGATCGCCGGTAACGCGCAGGCAAGGTCCTTTGATATCGCCGGAACTTGGGATCATTGCCGAATACCGGGTCGTCGCTGACTCAGACTTCGATTTTGCTTGACTCCGCTCGCTGCGAACGATAAATTCCATTAGTGAAGGAGCTCGCAGAAACCGTGATATTTCCAAAGTCCAATCTGTGGCTGGCTCTGGCTGGGCTGGCGCTGTTCGGCGCTGGCGAGGCCAACGCCCAATTGGTGGCGACCTACGATTTTGAGGACGGCACGACTCAGGGATGGGCCTCATTCAACGGTGCGAGCACGCCCACCAATACAACTGCCGCCGCGTTTTCCGGCACTCATAGTCTGCTGACCACAACGGGCAGCGGCGGCCAGGGCGGCCCGAGCATTTCGATGACGAGCCTGCTTTTGCCCGGCGCACAATACACTGTTACAGGCCACGTGATGCTCACCAGCGGCGAGGCCGCGACGAACGCGAATTTCACCATGAAGCGCACCGACCCGAGTTGCTCCGGCGGAACCTGTTTCGACACCATCGGGAGTTTCCAGGTCCCGGTGACAGCGTCGGGTTGGGCACAGATTGGCGGATCGTATACGCTCAGCACTACCGCGACGGCGTTGACCCTCTACGCTCAATTGGTTGGCGCCACCACCGCGCAATCGTTCTATCTAGATGACGTGTTGATCACCGAGACTGCGCCGCCGCCCAGCGGCCCCGTGGTGGCCACCTACACGTTTTCGGATGGCGGCCTGGATGGCTGGTTCCCGTTCGGATCCCCGACACTGACGAATACTGCGCCGCCAGTCCTTGATCCAAACGGCGACGCCCGCAGCCTGCTGGTGACGAATCGGACTGCCAGCTACATGGGCCCGGCCCTCAATCTTCTCACCGTGAACAACGTGGTGGCAGGCGCGACGTACCAGGTTACCGCCTACGTCCTGCTGGCGGCGCCCGACAGCAACAATCCCACGGCGACCATGTCGACCGAGCTGACCAACTGCGCCAATGCATCCGGAAGTTTCACCAATATCATGACCTCCGCCGCGCTATCGAGCTTGGCCTGGACGAAAATGCAAGGCACTTTCAGCTTCGGCAACATTCCGGGCCCGCCCACTGGCCTGACTCTGTATTTCCAGTCCAGCAGCGCCACCGATTCCTTCTACCTCGACGATGTGGTGATCACGCAGATCTCGCCGCCGCCGCCCAATCCAGCCACGCAAGATAACACCGGGATTACCACGACCTTCGAAGACGACGGGCTGGACGGCTGGAGTTCACGCGCCGGCTCCACCCTGACCAATTCGACGGCTGCCGCGCACAGTGGGACACACAGCCTGCTGATCACTGGACGAACGGCCTACTACGATGGTCCGCAGATCAGCGTGAATAACAAGATGTATAATGGCTCGCAGTACGCCATCAGCGTGTGGGTGCAGATGCTCCAGGCGGACGGACAGAACCACACCATCAACATGAGTCTGCAAATCACGCTGGATGGCAACACCACTTTCCCCGGAATCACTGCGATCACGGTTCCCGGCGACGGTCAGTGGCATCAGGTCAACGCTCCTCAGTACGCTATGTCCAACGCGTACGATCCGAACGGCGCTTTTCTATATCTTCAGACCGCCAGCAGCGATCAATCGCCGCTGGCATCTTTCTATATCGACGACTTCCAGCTCACGTATATAGCGCCTCCGGTGATTCAGACCTCGATTCCGTCGCTCTATCAGACACTCTCCTATTACTTCCCCTTAGGCGCGGAGATCGACGCCACCGATCTTACCGGGCCGCACGCACAATTGCTCACGATGCATTTCAACAGCGTCGTATCGGGCAACGACATGAAGTGGAGTTCGGTAGAGAATACTAAGGGAAGTTACACGTATACGACTGCCGATAACGAGGTGGGCTTCGCGCAGTGCAACGGCATGCTGGTGCGCGGCCATAACCTGGTGTGGGCAAGCGGAGCGCAGACGCCTTCCTACGCCTTAGGCGACGGAACAAATACGCCGGCCAATCAGGCCACCGTGACGGCGAATATCCAGGAGCACATTCAGAGCGAAGTGACTCACTTCGGAACCAAGGTATATGTGTGGGACGTGGTGAACGAACCGCTCGATCCGGCCCAGCCCGATTGTCTTCAGCACGGGCCGTTCTATCAGGTACTCGGTAAGAGCTATATCGATATTGCCCTGCAGGCGGCGCGGCAGTTCGCGCCGGCCGGAACGAAGCTGTTCATTAATGACTACAGCACCGCCGACCCCGATCGTTTGGCGTGCCTGATCAGCGTGGTGGAGGACCTCAGAAACCGCAGCATTCCCATCGACGGAGTGGGACACGAGATGCACAACAACATCAACTACCCGTCGACCGCCGCAATGGTTAATGCTGTAGACACGGTCGCCTCAGCGATCCCCAATCTCGACCAGCAAATCACTGAAATGGACGAGAGCGTATACTCCACCTCGCAGGTCGCCAACGCCACCGCCTGCGCGGCCAGCGATTACAATGTCACGAATGGCGGTGTCGTGCCGCCGCCCATACTCGCCGAACAGGGATGGCTGTTCGCGCAATACTTCAACGCACTGCGGCAGTTGAAAGGTAAGCTGAGCGCCATCACATTCTGGGGTATGGCCGACGACGATACCTGGCTCAGCACGACTCCGTGTAGCCACTTGGATGAGCCCCTGCCGTTCAATCCGGGGCTGCAAGCCAAGCCGGCATATTGGGGTATTGTCGACCCGACGCAGTTGCCGGGCTATGGTCTGAATTTCAAAGTCGCATCTAAGTCGGGAACCACCGGTGGCACGCGAACCTGGACGATCACCGCCGCTAACCCCAGCAGCAGCCCTGCCTACGCCACACAGATCACCGGGTTCACATTGACTCAGACCGGCGGCGCGGCGTGCACGCCGGTAGTCACGCCACCCAGCAGCTACCCCGTCTCACTCGGAGACATTGCGGCGGGAAACTCGGCGAACGCTTCGTTCACCATTGACTTCGCGGGGTGCTCGGGCATCAGCCGGTTCACCTTGAATATGCCGTGGAGTTCCGCCGTTTACAATGTGGGTACCCTGGTTTCCGGAAATCAGTTCCAGTAAGCTTTTGAAGAAAAAGATTATGAAACCGATCATACCTTCCCTATTCTTCGCGGCGTTGTTTGCCTGGACCGCGCAGGCCGATCCCACTTTCGTTCTGGTCCCCTTAGGCGGGACGATATCCGGCAATTCCGGAGGCGTCGTGGGATGGGGATACGACGTCACTAATACCGATCCGTCCAACTGGGTTGTTCTCAACGACTCATACGTCACCGGCAGCCTAGCCAGCGGGACGTTCGGGACCTATGAAGATTACATCGCGCTCAACTTCATCGTAATCGATCCGATTTCCTCCACTGGATCCGTCCCCTTCGACGCCGGGACAACCGGCACGGGCGAGTTCGACATTATGCCGGCCGTGCCGCCTAACACAATCATTCCCGGAGACATCGAAATTGACTACTCGGTGTTCTCCGAGGATCCAAATAGCCCGGGTTTCGACCCTTCGTCCTTTGTAACCAGCGGCACCGTTTTCGCGACAGCGCAGGTAGACGTCAATACCAGCACCGTGCCCGAACCCGGATCTATGTGGTTAACCGGCGCATGGCTGCTGCCGTTCGCTTGGGTGATCCGCCGTGCCACGGGACCCGGTTAAGTCCCGACCAGCAATGAAGGGCGCCGAAACGAGAGAAGTCACCCTTGGGGGACGAACACGCCCCGGCCGTACGCCTGCTTGGGCCGAATGTCGCTCGTTCGGCTGGATAGCACCCGGCGCAGTAGCGCTTGCCGTCCCCACCGGGGGTTCGTCGGCGACTCGGAAATTGTGGGAAGTGGCCTACAGGAGATTACTCCCGAGAAGTCGCCGACACGTCAACGAATTTACATGGCCGTGCTTGGAGGATAGATTTTCCGAATCGCTAGGGGTTCGCCAACCGCTTTTTCCACGGCGGGCCACTCACTTTTCCGCTTGCTTTTTCCAGCGACGCGAGTGATGAATCGTCATGCGCGAAGCAAGCGCAGAAAAGGATAACCACACACATGACGACCTCAGAAACCAACGCTACCGACAAAGCCGCCACCGTTGCGGCACAGGGCGCGCACGTCGCGCCGGAGAAGGCCTCCGCGAAGAAAGGCGCGCCCAAGGCCAAGAAAGCCGCCAACGGTGCCAAGCAGGGCGCCAAAGCCAACGCCACCGCGCCCAAAAAGGCAGCCAAGGGAGGCGCGAAGGCCAGCAAGAAGGCCACGAAGCTCGCCCGCAACGCCGCTGCCCCGCGTGCCGAGAGCAAGGGGGCGAAAATCCTGGAGATGATCGCCCGCGCGAAGGGCGCCACCCTCGCAGAAATCATGAAGGGCACCGACTGGCAGGCGCACAGCGTGCGCGGATTCATCTCGACCGCCGCCAAGAAGCACGGCGTCAAGATCGAGTCGGCGAAGAACGAGGCTGGCGAGCGCACGTACCGCATCGGGAAATAGAACCTACCGTCAACCCTTCCGCTACGGATTCGAAACCGGCGGCTTTTTTCATTGCTTCTAATGCGACTCGTTATCCCCTGCCGACTCAAGGGGCATAACGACCCTACCGGTGAAAGACCATCGATGCAATGCCTCCCCGCCCTATGCTCATCCTCGATACGTCGGCAAAAATACTTCTGCTACGAAAGCTTCCAGACTCGTCGGAGTCGTGTTTGCGGGAGAGCGCCGTTCGAGCATCTTCATGTCGCCCGAATTCAGCGCATCAGCCATCTCCAGTAGCAGGTCTGCCATGTTGGATGACATTCCGATCTGCATCAGCACCGGCTTCAACTGTGCCGCGGGCACCTGCTTATATGTAAGGTCCCCCTTGCCAATCGACGCACCCACGGTCTTAGCGGCTTCCGCGTAGGTGACATCGCGGGGCCCCTGTAGTTCATGCGTGCCTTTTTGTGTGAAAGCCAATTTCAGTAGGGCCTCGGCCGCATAGGCGCCGATATCGCGCGTCGCGATCATTGGCAAGCGCAAGTCCTCTGTGACCGGGCCGGCCATAATCCCCATCGACTTAATCACACCGGCCTGGGACAGAATGTTCTCCATGAAGTACCCGGCGCGCAGGAAGAGGGCATTTAACCCTGGAATCCCTTCGAGTTTCTTTTCCAGACTGTGCAAGCCGGCCACGGGACCGGTTCCATGCGATTTGTCTGCGCCGACGCTGCTCAGAACGACGGCATACTTTATCCCGTTTTTTGCAATCGCCGTGCGCAAGGCATCGCTCACACTCTCCATATATGCGCGAACGTCCGGGGCACCGATATTGGGAGGGATCATTGTGTAGACGGCCTTTGCACCGGCAAATGCGTTCGTTAAAGCGCCACCGTCCGTTGCATCGGCGATGAATGATTCCGCACCCTTCTCGGTGAATTTCTGCAGCCGCTTCGGGTCGCGCCCCACAACACGCACCTTCTGCCCAGCTTTGAGCAGTCTCTCCGCAATCACGCTCCCGGTGTTGCCTGTCGCTCCTGTAATCACGTACATGGCTTACTCCTCTCTCTCTCTCTGTCTCTGGCAAACTATTCCGGGCATATTGATGCCCGTCTGGGTTCCGCGGATTCGGTTTTCGGCTGCCTCTCCGCTCGATGACTCCCGCCAGCCTCGCCCGCTAAAGCGGAAATTGTCTTCTTTAGTTCGTTTTCAGGTCCATTCCCGCGTTGCTCCTCTCTGCATTAGCCTTTCTTTCGCCCTCACTGGCCCGCTTCACGGGGCCTTCGTGGTGTCCTCTGAACTAATATGATCGTGCGCGTTATTGAAACGTTTGTCGCAGCAAGATGTTCTCTTAAATTGGGCTATTGTGTCGCCCCTAAGCATTATTGCTTACGCAATCGCGCTCGTGATCGTTTTCGCGGGCTATTTCGCGTGGCGTTTCCGCTCGCGGTGTCCGTACCGCAATCCGCTCTGTCGCCCGCGCAGACCATGCCTGTTGTGTTATCGGGATTTGTACAAGACCGTCCTTACCGAACGCGGACCCCGTTGACGTTACCAGCGCCGCGGCGGCGGATCTTTAGTAAAGAACCTGGCGCGGACAGGGAGCTGTACTGGACGCATCAGTGGTTGGGGTTGGTTCGAAGGCTGGGCCGCTGGTTGGCCCGCCTGCTTTCCCGCCCGCTTCGCCAACTCCGCATTCCTATCCTCGATAGTCTTCCACGTGGCGTCGGTGTAGCGGTCCATGCCGGCGACGTGTGCGGCAGCACGCGAATATAGACGGTTGTCGAGGGCCTCATTTCGATCCCTGGTCTTCTGCCATTCCGTACGCCGATACCCCTTCACAACCTTGGTGACCAACTGCTCAGCGGTGATCTGTTTGAAGTACTCCGCACTGTATTTCGGAAAGTGACAGTATCCCGCCGGATACGGCTCGCCCCTCTCCTCGGTCGGCCGATCCAGGCGCAACCAGCGGTACAACTCCTCTTTGATCATCGAACCATTCACCGGCCAGACTCGGACGCCAAACTTCACGTTCTTGCCCTGCGGCCCGACGTCCACCGGGGACGGCTGGCTGATCGGCGCGGCGGCACGTGAGTCACCCTTAATCACGATCGCGCGATCGCCGCCGTATTTGCGCACGAAAGTGTATACCTCGCCGGTCGCGTAGCCAGAGTCGATGGCATACCTGAAGATCGGAAAGGGCACACCCGATGCGGACGGATAGCTGGGTTTAGCACGCCGAGGAGCTTCATCCACACCGCCGCTTCCGCAGTCTGACCCTCCAGCACCTGGTAATCGACTGACCACGACTCCTTGCCGCGCCCCCACCCGACAACCTCTACCTCGATTCGGTCCTTCTGGATGTCCACTCCAGCCGTCAAGAACAGCACTCCCTTGGGAACGGTACCGATTCGGTAGTCCTCGCGCCGATCGTAGAGCCGCTGCCATTCCGGTGCGTCCCCCTGCAGCGCCCACGTTTCACCCAGCACAGTGTTGATAAATACCTGGAGCAACTCGGGCTTCTTCTGCGCCTCCTCGAACATAGCCGCGGCCTCCGCCCAACTGAACCAGCCGACCGGACTGTAGAGACTGGAAAGATGGAAGCCAGCCGCCTTCCCGGCACTCGGTGCCGCGGCGCGCCATTCCCCTTCCGCCAGCATCCAATGCTTCTCGTGGTTCTCGATCTCGCCCTGGCAGTGCGCGCAAATGTAGACCGCCAGCTCAGGCGTGCCCTTCGGCCAGCGGACCTGGGAGAACTTCAGCACCTGATACTCTTTGCACTGCGGGCACGGCACCCAGTAGTGGCGCTGATCGCTGTCCTCAAAGCTTGCCTCGATGCGGCTGCGCCCGGTGATCTTCGGAGTGGAGATCATGAAGATCTTCCGGCGAGCGAATGTACGCGTCCGAGCCAGCGCCAGGTTCACCGGGTCACCTTCGCCGTCCACATCGCCCGGATAGGCGTCCACTTCGTCGAGGAACAGGTACCGGGCCGCCATCGACCTCAGCCCGACCGCACTGTTCGCTCCCGTCATCACCAGGATGCCGCCGGGAAATTCCTTCGCGAGCATCGTATTTCCGGAGTCGCGGGAGCGCGGATCGCTCACCAGTTCCCGGGCGCCTGGTGAACGACATACCCGATCCAGTTGTTTCCCGCTTCTGTGCCACCGATTTGGGCGCCTTTCATCAGAACGACTGTCTCCACGGGAGAGGACGGCGAGAGGCAATTCATGATTTCGCGCAGGTACGGCGTGCGCTCGGTACGCCACGGCCCCGGCTCGGCGGACGCGCGCTGGGATAGAGTCCGATACGTATCCGCCCACTCCGATATCGAGAGGAGCGGATCGGGCCGGGCACCGTCACCCGCACCGAGTGCGTAAATTTCATCAGCCGTTAGCGCGATTTCCATCAGAGAACTCCGTCAGTGCCTTGCGAATCTCGGTGGACAGCAATTCGTGCGTGCGGCGTGGGTCGGTCTCTGCCGCCAGGACTGCGGCTAGGCGGTCGGGGATGTTGAGCATGCCGTCGCGGAAGGTGCGGTAACGATTGAAGGCAGCGACCTTCATTTCGTCACGGCTCACCAGCTTCTCGGTGCGCTCCTCGAAGTCGATCTTAGCCAGGCGGGCAAGGTAGCTCTCGCGGACGGCGCGGGCTTTAGAGTACTCCAAGCCGGATTCGAGTTTCGGCGGTTCGACCGGCTCGTGGGCGGCCGGACGGGGCTCCGCGTGGTGGTGAGCGCCCTCGGGTGTAGGCACTATCACCGGACGCTTCGCCGACGGCTTTGCCGCAGAGATCGGACGGGGTGCCGTGTTGCGCGCCCAGTTTGCGTCTGCCGTAGCGGCGTCCAGGCGACCGTCCGCACGGGCCGCAATCCGTCCGGAGGCGATTGCCTTCTGCACTGCGCGCAGGCTCACGCCGCGATGGCGCGCATAGGCTCGCAGCGACATGGGCTCCTTGGTCACTGCAGGGCGATCGTCCGCAATCAAATCAAAGCTACGGCCGTCCTCCGCCAGCACAGCCGACTTGCCCGGCCATGATCCCCCCGCGTCACTTGCAACCAGGACCGGATTGACGAATCCGAACTCGGCAATGCTGGCGACGAGCTGCGCGACCTGGGCGGCCGAGTGCGTGCGCGGGTTACGGGCGTACGGGATTAGTCGCTCGATCGGCCAGATCTCGATCCGCCGCGCCATTGCTTCTGAATACATCGCTTGCCTCCTTACTGATTGCTGACTACTGACTACCTGACTACCGACGACCGCCGGGTGACGACCTCTTTGGTGGCCTGTCTCTAGCCGCGCTGAGCAGTGGTGTAACCTGCCCGCCAAATCGTGCGACCAAGTACCTTTTAATCACGGGCTTGGCGATCCTCCGCACCGTCGGTCCTGGCGGTGCCTCGCCACCGCGAGCGGACAATCAATCTCATAAAGTCAGCGCCGAACGAGCTTCTTTCCCGTGGATATCAGTTCGCTGAATCATTCGTCAACAGACAGGGCACGATCAAGTTGGCCTGTCCGCGATCCCCGGCCGCGAGCGGCTCAGGCACATGCGGGTGGCCAATTCGAGCGCATAAGGAACATCCCGCCGGCCACCATCGGCAGAACAGGCTGGCTCCGACTCGTGTGCTATGAATGATTCATGCTATCGGAAGAGGAACTAAAGGCAGAGATTGAGACTTCGCGGGGAGAATGAATCACTCAAGAAGCCGGCACGGGGACAGATATCACTGAAAGTGAGCGAGAAGGGCGGGCTCTCTGTGTATGGCCTCGGTCGCTTTCCGGTTACACTCTATCGCGAGCCCAGTGGGAAAAGCTCCTGGGAATGACAGACGAGATCCGCACTTTCATCCATGAGAATGATGGGGCTCTAGAGAAAAAGGAATGAACGGCCTCCGCGATTGGGTTCGGCGACGAAGAAGGCGATGCTGCCCGAAGAACCCCCGTCATTCCGGGCGCCTGACGAAGTTGCCGCGACAGCTTAGCGACGGACGCGGCGTTCCTGGGATAGAGCTTTGGGCGAGCAATCGGCCAGAGTTCGATATACACGTACTGCCTCCCAAAGGTTTCAGAAGCGGAACTTTCGGAGGGTGTGCTTTGCGCTCGCCAGTCGAACCGAGCCCTTGAGGTTTTTTTATTAGCGATTCGATGCTTTTGTACTGTGTCCGAAAGAATCGGTGCTGTTAGAAAATCTTAGCTAGGACGAGAGAGGGGTAGTTCCAGATTGACCTCAATCACCAAATTTTAATGTGACTGCCCCAGAGCCCACATCACAAGAATCCCTAGAATAAATGCAATGATCGTCCATGCGATCCCCCACCGTCCCAAATGGATTTGGAATCCAGAAGAACGATGCTGACTGTGGCGCAGGACCCATTCATCAATCTCGGCATGCAAGAAAGATAATTTGTCATATGCCTCGGTGAGCGCTGCAATACCTTGCTCCCATTGAGTGTCCCAAAGATTTCGGCCCTTCGCCGATTTTGCCCTTTCGGCGAGTTCGTGGATCTCCGCTAATCGACTTTCAACCTGCGTGCGGTTTGGGCCGAGGCAAAACCATCGGTGCTCTCCTTCATGGGGAGCAGCGTTTCGCGATAGGTTTCGTAGGTCTTGGCAAATTTTTCCGAAATTGCTCCAAATCCGATTTCATAGGGCTCTATGATTGCTCTTCGTAAGTGTTCCTCAGCATTTGCGAGTTGATCTCACCGGCGCTCCGAAGGCGTTGCGGAGTCTAACAACGTGGCTAAATGGCTGAGTACATCGCGGAGATTAAAAACCGCGCATGTGTTCACTATGCCCGCGCGTCGCTCAAGAAAATAAGCAGCCTTATCGGCTTTCTTATAGTTATCGCGAATAAGCACCACAAAGCGAAGGAAGGTTAGGCGTTCCTCGGCAGTTAGGTGACTTAAAGGATCTTCAGGGATTTGCAGCGCGGCCATTGATCGCTGCAATTATACCGCTTCTACTATTGCAGCGCGGGAAAAACGCGATACTGACAAGTTAAATGGTAAATGAAAGCCCCCAGGTACTACGGGTCTTGACGATCGGGCTGCGCCGATTAGGAGCCGGGTTTGCGTGTGGCAAAACGAGCCAGGAATTCGTAAGCGGCGCTGACGATTTTCTTCGCCTGATTCGATGTCAGGACGCGTTGTTCGCTGCCCTTAATATACCCGCCATAGCGACATGGGCGGCCTGGGCGGCGCGCATCGCCAATCGCGGCGCTAAGTCGCGTATCCGCGCGCCTTCGGCCATGTCTGCGCAAGACGCGCAAGAGGAAGCCGCATCTCCGGTTGCATTTGGTCAGAAGTGGGGGTCCCGACAGTCCGGGCTGGACGCCGACCGGGTCCGTTGAAAGTCAACTTTGATTTGGCACGACGGGGCGGCGAAGTGTGGCGCGCTTCAGCGGACCAGTGGCGGCGGAAGAAAACGAGCTATCCGAGGGTTCGTTCATTGAACGCACCAAGCTCGTCAATCCAGCAACGATACTTGGTCTGCACTTCATTCCTGTTCCTGGAGCAAGCGTCAGACTGAAGCATGAGGGTTCGGTCGGACTCCAGCACGCATCGCTTGGCTTGGTCAATGGCTTGGCCGAGCGCAGCACACGCGACATCGGGATACAGCTGCTTTACAAGCGGCACCGAGCCAACCCGTCCTTGCTTGCGAACATCGATCGTGCGAAAGAAGTACTGCACTTGGAACCTCTGTTACAACAATAGCAGGGCTGTGCCTCCGTGAGGCTTATTTCGGGCTTTCAGTTGCGCCGGTGGCCCAATCCTGGACCCAGGGTGGGCAGAAGCGCCCCCTCCAACGCGAGAGAGCCTCGTAGCCACACAACGCAGCAACGCCGCACCGGTCGGCCCCGAAGGCGTTCTTGGAAGGAACGGCTGCACCGGCGAACAACCTTCGGCGCCGGCGATTTAGAGCTCCGACGGATCTTCTTCCAGTTCCCCGAGGTCCAGTTTGGCGCCATCGATCTCGCGATTCTCTTTCGCCCATTCGGATGGAAGGTCTTCGATCGGCTCGGGAATCTTTCCCTCGTTTACATCCTTCTCAATTTTTTTGTCGATTGGACCCATAACTTCAGTCTCCCATCTTTGGAATAACTCAGTTTGCTTGTCAAGGCTCCCAGGTGCAGCGTGGCGCGAAAAGTGCCCAGTCGAGACAATGGACGCAGCCGGGCTGACCTATACCATGTGAGGGCAAGCTTGGCAGCAGGCCAAGGTAATAATCGTCCTTAAACTTTCAGAAACCAGCGCTTTCTGTGCATACCGTAGGCGATCGCGTACATCAGTAGCACATAGCAGATGCCGTAGGCGAGCGACGCATTCCGAGGGGAGGCAATCGGCGCGAAGAAAGTCTGGTAGATCCATTCATGAACGCTCGGACTCGCCGGACCACGGAGATGAATAAGGCTCAGCACCTCCTCCAATAATTCGGAAGCCATATACACGGCAATGGCGTTCATGCCCATGATGACCAACGGCCGCGTATAGCGCTGATAGCCCCGGCCATCGATCAGCCAAACGAAGCCGGCGAAGATAACGAAATCCATTCCGGCCATGAACAGGCTGAAAGAACTGGTCCAGAGCTTCTTGTTAATGGGCAGCCAGATATCGCAGATGAGTCCCACGGCGATAAGGATGCTGCCGGCCAGGTACAGCCAGGTAGTACGCTCGGAGAGGTCACGCTTCAATCTCAGAACGTGCCCGGCCATGATGCCCAGCAGCGTGGTGGCGATCGAGGGCAGGGTGCTGATGAGACCTTCCGGATCCCAATGCTTCGTACCCGCGTAGTTATGCGCGCCCAGCACTACACGATCCACATAGTTGGCAATGTTGTGGCCCGCGGCCAGATCACCCGCGCCATAACCCGGCACGGGTATCAGCATCACAAGGAGCCAATACGAAGCCAGCAGTGCGACGATCCAGACAACCTGCATGCGCCAGCGCGTGGTCAAGTAAATTGCTGATGCGATCAGATAGCAGATCGCGATTCGCTGGAGTACGCCCAGCAAGCGTTGCGTGGACAGATTAAAATTGGGCGCGGCGTAGACAATCAGACCCAGGCCAAAGATGACGCCTGCTCGTCGCAATACCTGAAGAAAGAGGCGCGATTTGCGAACGCCAGCCGCGATCCGCGGGCCGAGCGATAGCGTGATGGCCACCCCCACGATCCAGAGAAACGAGGGGAACACCATATCGGTGACGGTCCAGCCGTTCCACTCACTGTGGTTCAGTGGGCCATAGGAGTTTGGGCCGCCGGGGGTATTTACCAGCACCATCAGCGCCATCGTGGCGCCGCGAAAAGCATCAAGCGAACAAAGGCGGGCCGGGATTGTCTCGGAGCCCGGTTTAGGCGAGGCATGTGCCACCGGGGACGGTGAGGATGACTGAACCATTCTTGGCCGGGACCTCCCTTTTGGACTTCCGATTTCTTGGTTAGTATATACCCAACCTGCACACCCCGAGCGGGGTTTGAGGAACATAACGCATTCGGTGGCAGAACCCGAACGGGCTCTTGTCCGCCGCCAGCGTGCGAGCCCACGAAACGGGAGCTAAGCCGAACTGAACCAACGGTTGCGCCAAGCCCTGGAGGTCCCCCAAGATCAAACGGTTCAATGGTTTAGATGCCTGAACCAGCAGCCTTGCTGCGTCGCGGGTAGCACCCGTGAGTATGCGGGCTGGCTTGGCGTTGCAGCCAGAGTTCGATGATGTGAGAATCGCGGGAAGATACCATAACGTTGAGGATTCTATCGGCAGTGCTCCGGCGGCAAAATGCGTGGGACGAGACAAGGTATCGTGCCGGAGCATTGTCGATAGAATGCGTTGAACTGAGCCGGACCGGGGTCTATGGGGATTGAATGGATTTCTGGCCTGCGCCGCCGTGTTCAGGGCTTTGATTGGAGAACCGGCGTGATTGCGAATCGTGCGCGATGGCGGCCAAAAGTCCACGCCTGATCAGGCTTGTGGCGATGTTCGCGCCGCGCAAAGCCGGCCGTGGGCAAAGGTTTCCGCGAGCATCCGCAAAGGATGCTGGAGGGCGCCCAGCCTTTTGCGCTCGAAGTTTCATGACGAGTCCTGCCGGGGCAGTGGCGCTGGCGCAACGATGGCGACCGGAATCAGGTGGCCGGTTTTGCAGACCGGGCAGGATCTGCGTTCCCGCGGCTCGGCGGCATGGCGCGGCGGCGGAGCTGACGCTCCGAGTAGTGCGCGGCAAAGCCCCAGTTTCTTTCCGCGTTCCCGGTTCGCCAGGAAACCGAACTGGCGGATGCGCACCAGCCCCGTGGGCAGAATATGCAGCAGGAAGCGCCGGATGAACTCGACTGCGTCCAGCGTCATGACTTTGGTTTTGTTGTCGTCGGCGTAATCCTTCCACAGAAACGTGACCCGGCCCTGTTCCATCGAGACGATGCGGCTGTTGGAGATGGCAACCCGGTGTGTGTAACGCGCCAGATACTTCAGCACTTGCTGCGGACCGCCGAAGGGCGGCTTGGAATGAACCACCCATTTCTTTCGTTGCGCCCGGCGGCACAGGGCTTCGAATAAAGCCGGCTTTGCCAGGGCAGCCATCTCGCCGTGGAAGTGCAGCTTGCCTTCGCGAAACGCTTTCCGCAGGTAAGTCAGAAACACATTCCTGAATCGGACTCCAAGCACGTGAACCGGAAGAAAGAACGATTGTTTTCGGCAACCAACCCAGCTTGCCCCGTCGAGCCCGATGCCGCCGCCCGGCACGACGCAGTGCAGGTGCGGATGAAGATGAAGGTTCTGTCCCCAGGTGTGAAGCACGGCCAGAAAGCCGATCGCCGCGCCCAGGCGTTTGGGGTCCGCCGCAATCGTGAGCAGCGTTTCCGACGCGGCGCGAAACAGGATACCGTAAATCTCGCGCGGGTTCTGCAGCGCCAGCCCGCCGATGGCCTCGGGTAGCGTAAAAACGACGTGAAAGTACGGGACCGGCAACAACTCGGCCTCTCTTTCCGCCAGCCACTTGGCGCGCGTCGATGCCTGGCACTTCGGACAGTGCCGGTTGCGGCACGAGTTATAGGAGATGACCCGATGCCCGCACGTATCGCACTGTTCCACATACTCCACATGGCCGCCGAGCGCGGCGGTGCGGCAGTCGCGAATGGCCGCGAAGGCTTTTCGCTGATGAGGCCCGAGGACGTGTCCCCACTGCGCGAAGAAGTCCTTCTCGTAAGTGCGGAATACATCGGCCACTTCAGGCCGATGCTGGCTCATCTTTCGCTAGGGCTTGGAAACACGGACCAGATCGAGCGATCCCAGCAACTCCAGCGGGCTTCGGGTGGAACGAACGGCGATGTCGGAGAGATGAAGATAGCC
>JBEKOZ010000070.1:0-11864 GCA_049521275.1 Bryobacteraceae bacterium
TCCTTCGCCAAAGAATGTCGAGACTCGCCCGCGCGTGCGATCGACGAACTGATCGGGGATCACGAAATCGAGCGGCTGGTGCTCCTCTTTGAGCGACCCCACGGCGCTAAGCGATAAAATCCGCTCGACCCCGAGGGACTTGAATCCGAAAATATTCGCTCGAAAATTCAACTCCGAGGGCGACAGGCGATGTCCGCGGCCATGACGCGCGAGAAACGCGACCTCCTTGTCCGCGAGCCGCCCGACCACGTAAGGATCCGACGGCGCGCCCCACGGCGTTTCGATCGCACGTTCTTCCTGCGCTTCAAATCCCGGCATGGAATAGAGTCCGCTGCCGCCGATAATTCCAATAGTTGGTTTCATGCTTGAATCAGCTCTAGAAGCACGCCGCCGGTGGACGACGGATGCACGAATACATAAATATGCCCGCCGGCGCCTGCGCGCGGTTCATTCAACAAACGCGCCCCCGACGCGCGAAGGCGATCGAGGGCGGCGGTGAGGTCCGGCACTTTCAATGCGACGTGATGAAGCCCCTCGCCGCGCCGGTCAAGAAATTTTCCGATGACGGAGTCGGGTTCCGTGGGTTCCAACAACTCGATTCGCGGCTCTCCCATGGGTAGCATCGCGACGTTGACTTTCTCTTGAACGACAGTCTCGCGCGTGGCGACATCCAGGCCGAGTTGGTCGCGATAGAACCGCAGCGCCTGGTCGAGCGACCGCACCGCGATACCCAAATGATCGATTCTATAGCCGTTCAAGCCAGTCATGAAGTATTGAATATGGATCGCGACGCTTCTCCGCCACGTCGTGTCCTGCCGCGAGAAACTCTTCTTCCGGGAAACGATCGAGCACGCGCTCGCGAAGCATTTCCCGAAGCCTATGGCTCCAGATTTCCGCCGTGTGCGACGCTCCCGTTTTCTGCGCGTGGTATTCGCGAGCCGCCTCCAGCGCTTCGCCGATTCCCTTCCCCTCGCTCGCCACGGTGTGCACGATTTTTGGCGTCCAACCATCGGGCCGATGGGACAGGCCGAGATAGTTATTGAGCTCGCGCTCCAGTTTTTCGGCTCCCGCCAAATCTGATTTGTTGATGACGAACACGTCGGCGATTTCAATGATACCGGCTTTGATCGCCTGCACGTCGTCACCCATGCCCGGCACCAGCACTACCATCGTCACGCCCGCCAGACGCGCGATCTCAACCTCATCCTGCCCCACACCCACCGTTTCCACGATCACCACATCGCGCCCCGCGCCGTCGAGCAGCATGGTCATTTCCACGGTCGAGCGCGCCAGCCCACCGAGACATCCGCGCGTCGCCATGGAGCGAATGAAAACGCCCTCGTCGGCATGGTGCTGCTGCATGCGAATCCGGTCGCCCAGGATCGCGCCACCGGTGTAAGGGCTCGATGGATCCACCGCAATCACCCCGACGGATTTACCCTCGTCGCGCAGGGCGCGCACGAATTGATCGCAAAGCGTGCTCTTGCCCGCGCCCGGTGCGCCGGTGACGCCCAGGATCATGGCACGCCCGGTGCGCGGAAACAATTCGCGAAGTAATGATTCGGCCTCCGGACGACGGTCTTCAATCCAACTTGCTGCGCGGGCCAGCGCGCGGACATCGCCGTTGACGATTCTTTCCGCCGTCGTCGTCATTTATTGGTCACGACAAATGACTCTTCAACAGTTGGCGGGCGATCACCAGCTTCTGAATTTCGCTGGTCCCTTCACCGATGGTGCAGAGCTTCACGTCGCGATAGAATTTTTCGACGGGATAGTCCTTGATGAAGCCGTATCCGCCGTGAATTTGCAGTGCTTCATTGGCGGCGCGCACCGCCGCTTCGGACGCATACAGCTTCGCCATGGCCGATTCCTTATTGACGCTCGCGCCTGAATCCTTTAGCCAGGCCGCGCGCATCGTCAACAAGCGGGCCGCGTCGATCTCCGTCGCCATGTCGGCCAATTTATGTTGAATCGCCTGAAATTCTGAAATAAAACGGCTGAACTGCTTACGCTGTTTGGAATACTTCAGCGCCGCTTCGTAGGCGCCTTGCGCGAGTCCCACCGACAACGCCGCAATCGAGATTCTTCCGCCATCGAGAATGCGCAGGCTGTCGACGAAGCCCTCGCCCCGCTTCCCGCACAACTGCGCGGCGGCCAATCGGCAATCGGTAAACAGCACTTCGCCGGTCGGCGAACAGCGCATGCCTAGCTTGTTCTCTTTCTTCCCGACCCTGAAACCCGGCGCTCCTTTTTCAAGGATGAACGCGGAAATTCCGTGCGCAGACGCGCTGCGATCCGTCATCGCCATCGCGACGCAGACGTCGGCCACCTGCGCATTTGTGGTAAACGTCTTCCCACCGTTGAGCACCCAGCAATCGCCGTCGAGCACGGCCTTGGTCCGCGTACCTCCCGCGTCCGATCCTGCCTCCGGCTCCGTGAGCGACCAGCACCCGATCCATTCGCCGGAGGTGAGCTTCGGTAAATAGCGCTTCTTCTGATCGTCATCCCCGGCTAGATAAATATGATTCGTGCAGAGCGAAACATGCGCCGCGACACTTAGCGCAATCGAGGGATCGACGCGCGCGATCTCTTCCATCACGATGGAGTAATCGACGTAACTGTATCCGGACCCGCCCAGGTCCTCGGGAAACACCGCACCCAGGACGCCCATTTTTCCCAACCGCCGGAACACATCGACAGGGAATTCCTGCGATTCGTCCCACTCCATCACGTGAGGCTTAATTTCCGCTTCACAAAATTCGCGAAGGGTCTTGCGCAGTTGCTGTTGCTCCGACGTGAAACCGAAGTCCATCGATTAGGCGAAGTCTTCCTTCTTCGCATCCCACCGCATCGTTTTGCCGAAACGATAGCTGTCCACAGCCATGCGGCATGCAATCGAAACGCGAAAGCCCAGGTCGAACGGGCAGTTCGGTTCCCGCCCGGTGCGAGCGCAATCGAAGAAGTTCAGCATGTGCTCGTGCGGGACCGTCTTCGCGTTGCCGGTCATCTCGGTTGCGGCCGGCGAATTCATTTTTTGCGGGAGGTAGCGCAGCTGGTTCGTGCGCTGGATGGTCCCATTCTCGCCGAGCACATCCTCGGTTACCGCAAGCTGATTGTTGCCGAAACCCGAGGCCCAACTGATCAGCAACTCTTCGGGCTGCTCGACCGAGACGTTCATGGTATCGGGTACTTCGCGGCCGTCCTTCCATAAATAAATTCCGCCATTCATGGTGACGGCCCTCGGAACCTCGAGCTGGAGCGCCTTGTACCAGAAACTCATCTGTTGGCACATATTCTCGTACACGTTGCCGCCCGAATAATCGAAGAAGAATCGCCAATTCATGTAGCGATTCGGATCGAAATCACGCGGCTGCGCATCGCCCAGGAAGGATTTCCAAAGGATATTTTCAGAATTCAGGTCCGGCGTAATCCGCGCGGTCCGCGACCACTGCGGCTTGCCGTGCGGCGTGTTGCGGTACATGCGCATGTCGATCGCGGTGATCCGGCCGAGCCTCTGCGGATCGCTCAACCATTGCTGCGCGTCGATCATGTGGCCGGAGGAGCAGCTTTGATGCCCGATCTGCACCGTGTGGCGGCCGCCGTCCTTTTGATACGCCGCGCGCATCCTCTTCGCGTGGTCGACGGAGAACGCCATCGTCTTCTCCTGATACACGTGCTTGCCCGCGCCGATCGACGCGCAGAAATGCTCGGCATGCAAATGCTGCGGGGTCGCGATCACCACCGCATCGATCGATTGGTCGTCCAGGAGCCGGCGATAGTCCAGATACGTCGCCGCCGTTGGCACCAGCCCCTTGGCTCGTTCCAGTTGCCTGGTATAGATGTCGCAGAACGCCACGACTTCAGTGTCGGGACAAAGTTTGATCCAGTTGAACAGGTCCGTGGCGCGGTCGCCGAAGCCGATGAATCCGACCCGGATGCGCTCGTTCGCGCCGAGCACTTGCGCGGGCACCGCGGCAAGCGTGCCGGCGATCCCAGTCGCGAATTTGCCGAGAAAATGGCGGCGTGAATCCATGCTACGAGTGTACCAAGCCGGGTATCCTGACTATGGTAATCTCTCGTCTAGGTGCGATATGAAGACAGAACTTCGCGCCGCAAAAGGCGGTGCGGCGCATCCTTTGGTAACCCTCGGCGGAGCGTTGATCGCCTTCGCGCTGTTCGTGATCGCTCTCAAGACCACCTGGTTGTCGCGTCCGGCGATCATCATCCTCGCGACCTGTTTTCTGCTGGTCTTTCGCGTGGTGAGCCGGCGATCGGCCAAGGCGGAGCGGCAGCGGCGGGAACAGGATTTGGAACAACTCCGGAGCACGCCCGTCCTTCACTTGAACGATTGACGCTACTCCAATTGCTTATGGAACCGCAGCACGCTTAGCGACAAAATGATCACTCCAAAAACGGCCAGCGCCACCATTTGCGGCCATAGCGTGCTGATTCCCGTCCCTTGCAGGAAAATCCCGCGCACAATCTCCATGAAGTAGCGCACGGGATTGATGTACGTCAGCATTTGCATGGAGACCGGCATGTTGCGAATCGGAAACGAAAACCCGCTCAGCATGAAAAATGGTTGAAAAATCAGCCCCATCGTCATCATCGCCTGCTGCTGCGTTCGGGAGATGGTGGAAATGAACAGCCCCGCGCCCAGGCTGGTGAGCAGGAACAGCAACGTGCACACCACCAGCAATCCGAAATTACCCGCGAACGGAATATGGAAAACCACCAGTGACGCCACCATTACCAGAATCATGTCCCATAATCCCACCAGAACGAACGGCAGCGTCTTGCCGAGGATCAACTCCATCGGCCGGATCGGCGTGACCATCAACTGCTCCATCGTGCCGATTTCCTTTTCGCGCACAATCGCCATCGCGGTCAACATCAGCGTCACCAGCGTGATGATATTCACCACAACACCAGGAATAAAGTAATTCCTGCTCTTCAAATCGGGATTGAACCAGACGCGGCTGCGGGCCGTGATTCGCGGCGCCGCCGCATTCATCGCGCCGCCCGAGGCCATCGTGCCTGCGACCATCTTCGACCGTTGCAACTGCATCATGACCTCGCTCGAATATCGCGCGATTGTTTGCGCCGCGTAAACGGAAACGATGGACGCCGTATTCGAATTCGTTCCGTCGAGCAAGACCTGCACGCTGGCCGTGCGTCCCCGTTCCACATCGCGGGCGAAGCCAGGCATCACGCGAACCACTCCATCCACCGTCGCCTGGTCGAGCAACCGTTGCATCTGCCGATCGCTATCGGGCTCCGCGATGATCAGGAAGCGCCCCGAGCCCTGGAATTCGGACAGCAACTCCCGGCTCGCCGTGCTGTGGTCCTGATCCATCCAGGCGATGCGCGCGGTGTTGACATCCAGATTCGCCGCATAGCCGAAGACCAGCAATTGAATGAGCGGAGGCATAAACAGCATCGCTCGCATCCTGGGATCGCGCAGCACCTGAAGGAATTCCTTGCGCATAATCCGCCGCAGACGTTGTCGCATGTTACGCCACCTTCTGACGCAGCTTGCGCGTCGCGAAATAAAACATCAGAGTCCCGTAACCCACCAGCAGCATAAAATTAAACCAGATCAGCGAGAATGCCACGCCTTTCAGAAACAGGCCGTTCAAAATGTTGATGAAGTACCGCGCAGGAACAAACAGAGCGATCGCCTGGATAATCCTCGGCATGTTCGCGATCGGGTAAATGAACCCCGACAGCAAGAACGCGGGCAGGAACGACGTCAGCGAGCCCATCTGGTAGGCCATCAGTTGCGTGCGATTCGCGGCCGAAATCAATATTCCGCACGCCAGTCCGCCGAATAAAAAAACACAGCTCGAAATGAGCAGCGTGAGGAGATTTCCCTTGAATGGCACGTCGAAAATGAACACGCCGACAAACAGGCAGATCAACATGTCGAGCATGCCTAGCAGAAAATACGCTGACAGTTTGCCCAGCGCCATTTCCGCCGGCCGCACTGGAGTCGACAGCAACTGCTCCATCGTGCCGTTCTCCCATTCGCGGGCGATCGTTAAAGAACTCAGGTTCGCCACGATGATCATGAGGATCACCGCGATCAAGCCCGGCACGATGAAATTTCGCGACACCAGATCCGGGTTGTACCAGACGCGAATCCGCGCATCGACGCCGCCTTGAATCACCGCGCCGGCGCGCTGGCGTTGTGCGTCCATCTGGATCCTCGCGGAATACGCGGCGACCAGCCCCTCCGCGTATCCGAGCGCCGTCGTCGCCGTGTTGGAATCGCTGCCGTCCAACAGCAATTGCACTTGCGCCTCTTTGCCCAACGCCAAGTTGCGCGAGTAATCGTCCGGAATGACCACGCCGAGCAGCGCGCGGCGCGCGTCAATCTCGCGCACAATGGGCACGTAGCTGTTCGTCTCTCCGACAATTGCGAAGTATCGCGATCCTCGAAACTCGCGAATCAAATCCTGGCTCTGAGACGAGTGGTCGAGGTCGTAGATCATGGTCGGGATGCGATCGACATCCAGGCTCAGTGCGTAGCCGAAAATCAACAGCATGGATAACGGCGTGAGAATTGCGGCCGCCAGACTGCGTGGATCGCGGAGGATGTGCAGCAACTCCTTGCGAGCCATCGCGCGGGTGCGGCGAAAATTCATGCGGCCGCCTTTTCCTGCGCTTCGATCAGGCTGACGAAGACGTCTTCCATCGACGGAGTAATCGCTTCCAGCTTCAATACTTGTATGCCTGCGGCCGCCAGTGCGCCGCGAATCACAGGAATGGCCGCGGCGTCATCATCCACCTTCAAATGCAGCCCGCCCCCGAAAACTGCGATATCCAGAACACCGGGCTTCCCTTCGAGGGCCGTCATGCTGGGCAGCAAATCCGAGGTCTCCAGATGCAATAAACGTCCCACGCCAAGCGAAGTCTTCAACTCCGCGGGCGATCCCAGCGCGATTACCCGGCCGCCGTACATCAGTGCGATGCGATGACAATATTCCGCTTCATCCATGTAATGCGTGGTCACAAATATGGTGTGGCCCGCCTCCGATAACTGATAAATGAGCTCCCAGAAGCTCCGCCGCGCGATCGGATCCACGCCGGAGGTCGGTTCGTCTAAAAACAAAATCGGCGGCTCATGTAAGATCGCGCAGCCCAGCGCCAGACGCTGTTTCCAGCCGCCGGCGAGCACCCGGGTCATCATTTTTCGTTTGTCTTCGAGGCCCGCCATCTTCAACACATATTCTTCGCGCTCGGCCAGTTTTTCCGCCGTCACTCCGTATACGCCGCCGAAGAATTCTATGTTTTCCTCAACCGTCAGGTCGTCGTAAAGCGAAAATTTTTGCGACATGTACCCGATGTTTCGCTTGATGTCTTCAGACTGCCTGCCGACGTCGAATCCGGCCACCGTTGCCTTGCCCGAAGTCGGCGCCATCAGCCCGCAAAGGATCCGGATCGTGGTCGACTTTCCCGCGCCATTCGGGCCGAGGAAGCCAAAAATCTCTCCCTGCCTGACTTCGATCGAGACGTGATCCACCGCCACAAAATCGCCGAAACGTTTGGACAGATCGTCGATTCGCACGGCGGGAGCCTTTGATTCAGGCTGCATTGGCCGCCTCCTCTTTCCGGATCAGCGCGATGAACACGTCTTCGAGAGACGGCAAGATTTCCTCAAACTCGAATCCCTCTTTCGACGCGAGCGCTTCGACCGAAGTCATTTTCGGATGCAGGAACAAATGCAGGTACGCCCCCGACGGCTCCACCGTCAGCACCCCCGGTTCTTTCCCGAGCTTCTCCCGTAGCGCCCGATTGTCGCTCGATCGAACCTGGTAACAGGTCTCGTCCAGCGATTTCCGCAGCGCCGCCGGCGTATCGCAGCGAATCACGCGTCCGTGGTCCATGAACGCGACGCGATTGGCACGCTCCGCTTCGTCCAGATAAGCGGTGCTCGCGAACACCGTCAGTCCGCCGCGCACCAGGTCGTAAAGTATCGCCCAGAAATCGCGGCGTGAAACCGGATCGACCCCGTTGGTCGGCTCGTCCAGAAAAAGAATCCGCGGCTTATGCAGCAGCGTGCACATGAGCGCGAGCTTCTGTTTCATCCCGCCTGAAAGTTTTCCCGCCGGCCGCTTCTGAAAAGGCTCCATGCGCGTCATTTTAAGCAGCCTCGCCGTCAGGTCCTCGCGCTCGCGTCCCATCACCCCGAACAGATCAGAGTAGAACCGCATGTTCTCCGCCACCGTCAGATCGTTGTACAATCCGAACCGCTGCGCCATGTATCCGATCTGATCTTTCACCGCTTCCAAATCGCTGGAAACGTCGTGCCCGGCCACGATCGCTTTTCCCTCGGTAGGATTCATCAGCCCGCACAACATCCGCATGGTGGTGGTTTTTCCCGCCCCATCCGGCCCCACGAGGCCGAAAATCTCTCCCTCGGCGATCTCCAGGTTCAGGTGATCCACCGCCGTCAACGCGCCGAATTTACGCGTCAGATTTTCGGTGCGAATCATCATAGGTGGACCGTCACAATACGATCTCCGCATCCACCGGCATGTTGTTTTTCAATTCATGGTTGGAATTGTCGACGTCCACTTTGATCCGGTACACCAGCTTCACGCGCTCTTCTTTCGTCTGGATTTGCTTCGGCGTAAACTCCGCCTCGGAGGCGATGAAAGACACCGTGCCCCAGTACACCTTCCCTTTAAACGAATCCGTCGTCAGCTTCACTTTTTGGCCAAGCTTCACCCGGCCCAGATCCGTTTCGTTGATATAGGCTCGCAGCCACGGATGATTCAGGTCGCCGATGGTCACGATGGTCGTCCCCGCGGCCAGCACCTCGCCCGCTTCGGCGGACTTCACCAGCACCACGCCGTCGATCGGCGTCGCGATCACCGTGTCGTCCAACTGCGATTGCGACATCCCTTCCTGCGCACGCGAGCGGTTGATCTCGGCGTCCCTTTGCAACAGCTCCTGCTCCTTGCGCTGTAATTCCAGCCGGTTCGCTTCTGAGGTTCTTAAGGACGCTTGCGTCCTCGCGAGCGTGGCCCGCGCCGCCGCGATCTCCTCTTTGCGCGGACCCTCCCTCACCATCGCCAGCTTTTCCTCCGCCTGGTGCAGCTGCGCCGTAGAGCTATCGAATTTCATGCGCGACTGGTCGTACTGCTGTTTCGAGATATCTTCGTTTTTATACAGCGCCTGCATTCTTTCCCAGTCCGACCGCGCAAACTCCAACTGCGCGCGAGCGTCGTTCGCGGCCGCTTCCGCCTGTTGAATATCCTGCTTACGGCTGCCGTTGAGCAACTCGTCGAGCCTTGCCTGTGCCTCGTTCACTTCCGCGCGCCTTGCCGCGACGTCGCTCTCGAGCGTCGCTTTTTGAAACGCGATCGACGTCTCCATCTGCCGGTAATTCGATTCGGCGCTGATCACCGCCGCTTGATCGCGCAGTTTTTGCTGCTGGAGCTGCAACGGATCCAGGCGCGCGATGATTTCGTTCTTCTTCACCCAATCGCCCTCGCGCACATTCAGATCCGTCATGCGTCCCGCCATCTTGAACGACAGGTCCACCAGCGTCAGCTCCAGATTTCCGGAGACCAGAATCCGATTGCCGTCGCTCGCATGCGCGTCGCGCCACCACCAGATCCCGCCTCCGATAGCCGCCAACAGTAGGATGATGGGAAATATTTTCTTCATTGATTTAAGTACTCCGTGATGCTCCCTGTCGCCGTCGCCAGATCCAGGCGAGCCAGATTGTAGTTGTAAAGCGCGGCGATCTGATTGTCCCGGGCCCGATCGAGCCTCGTCTGTGCGTCTGTAACTTCAATGGAATTCGCGACGCCGCCTTCATATCTTCTGCGAGCCTGCGACAGCTCATTTTCCGCCAGCGCCAGTCCTTCGCGAGCCGTCTCCACCTGGCTCGCCGCGGAGCGGATGCTATCGAGCGCAAGCCGCACGTCGAGATCCACTTGCTGCTTCACATCCCGCGTCCGGATCTGCTCCTGCCGCAATTCCGAAAGGCTCTCCGCGCGCCGCGCATCCCGCCGCCCGCCATCGAACACGGGGACCTTCAGCGTAAATCCGACCGCGCGGGTCGGAAGCGCGCCGATGATCTCCTCGCCGGTCGCTCCATAATTGCCGAACGCGCTGAGCGAGGGCAGCCTTTCCGACTTCACCGATCCGTAGTTCAGCCGGGCAATTTCCTCGCGTTTCGCCTGCGCCTTCAACTCGGCGCGTTCCTTGCGAGCCTTTTCGAGCGCCGCTTCGATCGGCCCGACATCGATCGGCTTGTACGCCAGTTTGTCCGTGAGCGCGATTGCCGCGTCCAGGTTCAAACCCATCGCGCGAAGCAGTTGCAGCACGGCCTTTCGACGATCGTTCTCGGCGACGATCAGATTCTGGCGATCGTTCGCCAGTTGCACCTGCGCGCGCGTCACTTCGATTGCCAACCCCGTTCCGGCCGTTTTCTGACGGTTTGAAAGCTTTAACAACGCATCCGACAGATCGACGTTAGCGCGCTCCGTTTCAAGTTTTGCATCCGCTCGCAGGCAGGCCAGATACGCCCGCGCGACCGCGTCGCTCACCTGATTGCGCGTTGTCTCGGCATCGGCCTTAGTCGCCTCGACGGTTGCCTTCGACGACTGATATTTTCGGATGGAGCTGAAATCGAATACCGACTGATTCGCCGTGGCGCGCGCATCGAGATTCGAGAACGGCCCCACGAACGTCGGAATGGAAAACCCCAGGCCCGGCGGCAACTGGAATTTCAGTCCGAAGCTCCTCAGGTTCACGGTCTCGTTCTGATCCATCACCGACGCTTCGATGTCCGGCAAGAACGCCGCGCGAGCCTGCGCCACGCCGGTTTGCGATTGCCTGATCGACTCCTCCGCCAGCGCCACTCGCGGACTTCCTTCGGGCGCCAGCGCAATTTCGACAGCGCGCTTCAGGCTCAATGGCAAAGTATCCTGCGCGCATGCCAATCCCGCCGACAATAGAAAAATCCACCGCATATCTTAGTGCACCTCCGGCGCACGAAATCCCGCTGCCGCGAACCTCACCAGCCGCGCAATCAGTAGCTTTCGGTCGTGGAACTCCAAGGTGCCTCCAAAGAGATCGCGCAAAATAGGCGCTCGCGTCACTGTGTGAGCCATCGCTCCCGCGGTGAAGTGAATTCTCCACGTCACTTCAGCGGGCGAAAGCTCCGGCAGCGCCTTCCCCACACCTTCTGCGAACCGCCGGCTCAGCGTTTCCATATGTTGTTTTATAACCCGCTTCATGACGTCTGGCGAGGAGAGCACGCGCGCCATCAGCGGAGCCATTGGCTCGTAATCCTGCTCCAGAACCGGTCCGACGAACGCTTCGATCAGCTGCTCGATGGTGGGGTTCGGTCCCGCCGCCTCCAGCATTGCGATGCGTTTGTCGTTAACCGGTCCGGCGCTACGCATGATCACTGCTTCGATTAAACTTTCCTTGGATTGAAAATGATAATTGACCGCCGCTAGATTTACATCGGCCTCAGTGGTGATATCGCGCAAGGAGGTCGCATCGAACCCGTTCTCGCCGAACAGCTTCTCAGCGGCGTCCAGGATTCGTGTCTTTGTATCAGGCCGCTCAATCATACGTATGATTGAATCATACGTATGAATTACTCATTTGTCAATAGCCACGTTATGATAAATCGATGCCCGACTCCGCGACGCTCTTCCTGGCCCGCCAAATCGAGCGCCTCCGACGCCTTCCTAGAAAGCGCATCGTGTTCCCGGAGGGGAGTGATCCCCGGGTCCAATCCGCCGCCGAACGTCTCCGAAATGAGGGCTTAATCGACCCGATTCTGCTGCATAACGGCCCTTATAACACCAAATACGCGCATATTTATTACCATC
>JBEKOZ010000071.1:0-11855 GCA_049521275.1 Bryobacteraceae bacterium
GGCTGGCTGATTTCAAGGTTCCCCAGTATGTCGTACTGCGGAGCGAGCCGCTGGCGAGAAATCCCGGCGGGAAGGTATTGAAGCGGCAGTTGCGGGAGGCGGTCGACTGGGGGCAGCCGGTGCGGCGGTGAGGGGAGAGGTGGTCCGCATGCTGACGCATGGCGGTTCAGGACGCAGTTACCGCTCAGGCCAACACGGAACCGCCATGCGTAAGCATGCGGACCACGTCTCCTTTCAGCGCCGCACCGGCTGCCCCCAGTCAACCGCCTCCCGCAACTGCCGCTTCAATACCTTCCCGCCGGGATTTCTCGCCAGCGGCTCGCTCCGCAGCACCACGTATTGGGGAACCTTGAAATCAGCCAGCCGCTCCGCCGCGAAATCGAGAACATCGCGAATTTCCGCGCTCGCGCCCGGTTTCAGGACGATCACCGCGCCGACCTTTTCGCCCATCATCCTGTCGGGAACGCCCATCACCGCGACTTCGAACACCGCCGGATGCGCCGCCAGCGCACTCTCCACTTCGACGCAATAGACGTTTTCGCCGCCGCGGTTCACCATGTCCTTTTTGCGGTCGACAATCTGAACGAAGCCTTCGCCGTCGATGCGCGCGAGATCCCCGGAATGCAGCCAGCCGCCGGCGAACGCTTCCGCCGTCGCTTCGGGCTTCTGCCAGTAGCCCTTGACGATGTTCGGGCCGCGAATCAGCAGCTCGCCCACATCGCCGATCATTTCACCCAGCTTCAGATCGACCACCGGCGCGGCGAACCCGACCGTTTCCGGGCGCAGCCGCGAGAACTCGTGCGGCAGAAACGTCGCGACCGAACACGTCTCGGTCAATCCGAAGCCGTTGCCCACCCGCGCGTTCGGAAACGCTTCCAGAATCCGCGCCACCAGGTCGGGAGGCGTCGGCGCGCCACCATAACTCAGCCAGCGCACGCCCGAGGTGTCGATCTCGCGAAAACCAGGCTGCTGGATCGCCAGCCAGTAGACCGCCGGCACCGACGTCAGCGAGGTAATGCGCTCCTCGCCGATGAGCTTCAGGAACGCCTGCACGTTAAACGCGGGCATGATCACCGTGGTCGAGCCGCTCCAGCAGCTCGGCAGCAACTGGCTGTTGCATCCGGTAACGTGAAACAAAGGAACCGACACCAGCGTTCGCACGCTTCCATCGGATGGCAGCGGCACCACGCGGCGGCAGGTTTCGATATTGGACAGAAAGTTCTCGTGCGTGGTCATCGCACCTTTGGGAAATCCGGTGGTGCCGCTGGTGTAGAAAATCGCGGCGAGATCCCCCGGCTGAAGGTCCTCGACCGCGACCGGCGAGGCTTCCGGCAGCCGCTCGCCCGGCATGCACACGAACTTGCTCCCGGAATCCCGCACCACGTACTCGACTTCCGGCTCGCTGAAGCGGGTATTGACCGGCACGGCGATCGCTCCGGCAAGCTGCGCGCCAAAAAACGCGATGCACCATTCCAGGCCGTTTCCGAGACGAATGGCGACCCGGTCGCCGCGGTCGATTCCAGCGGCGCGAAATCCTCCCGCGACGCGGCTCGCCCGATCCCATAACTCCCGGTAGTGGATGCGCGGGCCGCCGGCCTCGACAATCGCCTCCGCGTCCGGAGTCTTCTCGACCGTCGACCGCAGCATCGCCACCAGGGACGGAAAAAGACCTCCATACCGCGCAATTCCGTCCTCGCCGCGGGTGATTTCCGATTCGTCAAACGGCCGCATTTCAGTACGCGCCCTGCCGCTCGAAGATCTTCCGCGGGTTTTCGACCAGCATGGTATTCAGTTGCTCCTCGGTGACTCCGGCCTTGCGGAGCGCTGGAATCACGTCGTTGTGAATATGTAGATAATGCCAGCGCGGAAGAATGGCGGGCAACTGCCGTTCCGGGAGCCAATGATTGAAGCACGCCGCGTCATGCGAGAGCACCATCTGCGATGCGTGTCCAAGCTCGCACAAGCGGGCCACGGTGCTCACGCGATCTTCGAACGAGAGAAACGTGTCGATTCCGAATCGGTCCATGCCTATCTACGACCCGTTCGCCATGAGCTCGCCCAAGTAGTCGAGATCGGTAGTGTCGCCCGAATGGCCGATGACCACGCGCGATAAATCCACCCCCTCTTCCTGGAAAACCCTTTGTTGGTCGAGTCCGACGCGGCGGCGGGCGTGGGTATGCGTCGAAATTGGCACGCCCGTTCGCCGGTGCGCCTGCGCGGTGGCGCGCAGAACGCGCTCGACGCCCGGAGTCAGCCCGGGCTCATCGGTGGCGCACTTCAGAATGCCGGCCTTGACGCCCGTATCGGCGATGCCCTCTTCGATATCGCGCACGAACATATCGGCGATCAGTTCCGGCCCGCCGAGGATGGTCCCGGGTCCGCGATACG
This sequence comes from Bryobacteraceae bacterium, assembly GCA_049521275.1. Lineage (GTDB taxonomy): Bacteria > Acidobacteriota > Terriglobia > Bryobacterales > Bryobacteraceae > Palsa-187. Next base: position 2,389 of record JBEKOZ010000071.1, read on the forward strand.
CGAAATAATGAGGCAGATCGCAGTAAGTGTAGATCCCCGTGGCGACGACAATGTTCAATTCGGTCTGCTGGGCGATGCGCTGGATGCGCGGGATGTAGCGGCCCAGCCCCAGCACGGTGAGATCCACGATCGAATCGACGCCGCGCGACTTCAGCTCATTCATGCGCGCAACGGCGTCCGCGACGCGCTGCTCCTCCGAGCCCCAGTCCTCCGGAAAATTTTCCGAAATTTCTCGATCCAGCACGAAAACATGTTCGTGCATCAACGTCGTGCCCAGCGCCGCGGAGTCGACGGGCCCGCGCGCCGTTTGAACGGTTGGCATGGAGCTGATTATATCTTGATCAGTTCTTCGGAAACCCCTGCCAGAGATACTCCAGAGCCTCGGGTAAGGTTTGCTGCTTCACCGCGCGGTCGGTGTGTCCGGCGTTGCGCGCAAAAACGAACTGATAGTGATAACCCTTGGCGGCCAGCACTCTAGCCATGTTTTCGTTGGCGAGCACCCAGTCATGCATGTTGTCCTTCATAATGTTCGGATTAAAATTATCCCGGTCGCCCACTTCCATCCAGATGCGCAGCGGCTTGGCCGGGGTGTTGGGGATGAGGTGCTCATGGAACTCCCATGCGCCGTGGGGAGTCTCGGGATTCCACGGCCACTGCTGGTTCACGTAAGTGCCGGAGTAGGTGAGCACGCGGTGATAAAGCTCGGGGTGATACCATGCCATGATCAGGGCGCAGGAGCCGCCGGAGCTGCCACCCATGGTCGCCCGGCCTTCGGGATCTTTCGTAAGTTTCACATTCGCTTGCTTTTCGACCAGCGGCAGCACTTCTTTTTCAACGAACTCCGCGTACAGGCCCGACATCGTGTCGTATTCCAGGCCTCGCTCGCTTCCCTGGGCGTCCCCGGTGCCGTTGCTGATGGAGATGGCGACCATCACGGGCACCCGGTGTTCGGCGATCAGACTATCCAGGGCCGTGAACAAAGCCTGGTCCGGCCCGTCCGCCCCGACAATAAACGGCGCGGCGGTGCCTCGAATGTATTGTTTAGGGACATAAACCGTCACCTTGCGAGAGTAGGGAGCGGGGTGGCTGGTGGTGACAATCAGTTTGGCGGGATTGTCGGGATCCCCAGTGCCGAAGGTTTTGGGTTCCCGCGCGATACCGGGATAAATCTTGCTGTCAGCCGATTCCATGATGAAGTCGATAATCGTCCCCCGCGGCACGCCTTCCTGCCGGGTCATTTCCGGCGCGGGGTTATGCGTGGGGCCGAGGATGAAGTTTCCGTCGGCGGTGGCTGGTGCGTTGGCGCCGTCAGGTAAGTCCTTTGCTGTCACATAGCCGGGCGTGTTGGGGTCTCGGGTCGGGGGCTGGGCCAGCAAGGCGATCGAAAAAGCGACGAGTAGAAGACGGTACATGAGTCAATTCTAGGCCATAACCGACCCTTAAGTTGGCATTTTCGACATCATAGCGAGCCTTAAACGACCATAATTTCACCTATGTTTTGCGTCCGGGCATTCTCCTGTTTCGAACAGGGAATCGACGCCGCAAATCGAGGTGAACATTTTCCGCGCGTCGTGGGAGACGCCGGGAACCAGCAGAACGCGATGTTCCAGGCCGCTCTTGTGGCGCGATTGCAGATATTGAAAATAGTTCATGCCCCGTTGCAATCGAGTCGAACCCTGCGCCTCGGCCGCGCATGCTTTGTCGATGTCCGGTCCATTCGGATCGTTATCGTTCGTGCCCAGCAGATACGTCACGCGGCGCGAGATATATGCTGTTTCGAGCGCAGTGGGAGAAGACAAATCCACATAAGAGGGCGTGAGCCGCAGGCCATACTTCCACTCATTGAATTTCCTGCAGTCGAGCGCAGCGACGGGAATCGGGCGGGAGTCGTCAAAATAAACGTATGAAGACGGATTGGCGACGATGTAACGGAGCGCGATTCCGGCCCTCTCGACGGCTGCGATCTGGTGACCGACGACGGCATAGCGTTGCACGACCTGTCCGCCTCCGCTGTGGCCGGCCAGGACAATCACCCGCAGATTGGGAAACAAACCGCGGTCGGACAGATGCGCCAGGATGCCGTCGATCGCGTCATAGGAACTGATGGATGCGGGCCTGGTTGCAGGCTCTCCGGCCTCCCATTGCGCACGGTGCCAGCGGAGGACGTCAGGGGCAAGTTTGTGGGCGCGCGCGTCGTCCTCATTGAGGAATTGGGGCGCAATGAGCAGAGTATTCCTGCCGGCAGCCCCCGCCTTGGTGCGCGCCTCCTCAACATCGCGCACATATCCCATGGCATTGCGGTGCAATCCGTGAAAAACGATAATCGCGCGCGTGATTTCGGGCTGGACCGAGCTCAAATCGGCTTCGCTATACAGCGCGAGCTGCCCACTGGCATGCGCCAAAGTGATCTTGAGACGGCTGCCGGCAACGGTTTCGACGGCGTTTCCCTGCGCGAGGGCCGCGCGGAGCGAAAGAATAGGAATCAGCACGAGCGCTGCGTAGATTCGTCGAATTTCAGGCCGAAGCGGCATACTGACAGCACCATTCTAAATCAGCGGCAAAAAAGAAGTTTCGCCGTACTAATCTCGACTGTCCTGGATCGCCATATATCTGCAGGAGGCAGTTATGAGAATAAAAAACACAGATGGTTTGATGACGCCGCAGGCTACGCGCCTTGCGGTTTTTGCTTTGGCGTTTACCGCCGTGCTCGGCACGTCGGTAAGTGCAAAATCCGTTGATTCCCCGAAAACCGACCTCAGCGCCAGTATGAATCGCAGCGCGCCGGCTGCTAAGGCACCGGCTGCTAAGGCGCCTGCCGCTAAGGCACCGGCCGCAAAAGCACCTGCCGCTAAAGCACCTGCCGCTAAGTCCTCAGCACCAGCCGCTAAATCAGCGCCGGCTGCTAAATCCTCGGCACCGGCCGCTAAATCCAATGCTTCGGGCAAAACCCAGGCCAAGCCCGCTGCTAACACAGCACACTCCAATACCGCCAAGCCCGGCAAGTCAGGATCCGAAGCGCACAAGACCGCAGCCCGTGACAATCATGGCGCCGGCGAGCACCGCGGCGGTGAACACTCCGCAAAGGGTGATGCACACGGACATCCCGCGGCGAGGAACGCTGCCGCCCATCGCGAAAATCTCCATGGCGGGCACCGCATTCCTGAGGACCGGTTCCGTGCGGGCTTCGGCCGGGATCATCAGTTCCACATCGGCCATCCGGTGATGATCGGCGGTCAGGCGAGCTTCCAGTTCGGTGGATTCTGGTTCGGTCTTGTCGATGTGTGGCCGGCTGCGTGGCTGTACACGGACGCGGTGTTCGTGGACTTCGTCGACGGAGGGTACGTCCTGGTGAACGTGGCCCATCCCGAGGTCACAGTCGCCGTGAGCGCCGGGGATGCGGTTACTGCGTGCGCCGCGGACCCGGTGGTTCCCGCCGCGCCGGTCGTCGCAACGCCGGTGGTCGCCGCTCCGGTGGTGGCTGCGCCGGTGGTCGCGGTTGCGGTTCCCTACCCTTTCATCACGTGGCACTACTGGCGGCACTTCTGGCGCTAAGAGCGTAGGCGCTCTCGACCAGCTGCCTCTCAAAGGCTTCACCCCTTCATCGCGCTGCCGTGCAGACCACGGCAGCGCGTTTTTTTTGGCAAGGACTTCAGCCGATGCAAACTAAGGGCAGCGACTCGGGAAAGTGGCTAGGAAACCGCTCCCTGCGGTCACGGCTCGGAAGAGGTCCAAACCGGGGACATGGGTGACAGTTGTATCCGGGGACATAGGTAACACTTTATTGCTTCAACTTCGGGGACAGTCCGCTATGGTACGAAGTGAGAATTCCTGTAAGTCCCACAAAATCTAAATTTTAAGCGCGCCTCTTGGCGCCATCGAACCGTTTGGGACCTCGGACCATAGCGGACTGTCCCCGAAGTTCCCCCGAAGTTAGGCTGCGGCTATGGGGCGGTTCTGCGGCGCGGTTTTGCGGCGGTGTCCGCATGCTCACGCATGTTGAGTTACGCGAGTACTTTCTCGACGACTTGTCCGCCGACGTCGGTCAGGCGGAAATCGCGGCCCTGGAAACGGTAGGTCAGGCGTTTGTGGTCGATTCCCAGGCAGTGCAGGATGGTTGCCTGGAGATCGTGCACATGGACCGGGTCTTTTACGATGTTGTAGCTATAGTCGTCGGTTTCGCCCAAGGTCAGGCCGGGCTTCATCCCGCCTCCGGCGAGCCACATGGTGAAGCAGCGGCCGTGGTGGTCGCGACCGTAGTCCGTCGCCGTGAGGTGGCCCTGACAGTAAACGGTGCGGCCGAATTCCCCTCCCCAAATGACTAACGTGTCGTCCAGCATGCCGCGTTGCGCAAGGTCCGTGATCAAAGCGGCAGAGGCCTGGTCTACGTCTTTGCAACGCTTGGGCAGGTTCTCGGGCAACTCGGCGTGATGGTCCCAATCGCGATGGTAAAGCTGAATGAAACGAACTCCACGCTCCGCCAGGCGCCGCGCCAGGAGGCAATTGGCGGCGAAGGTCCCAGGTTTCTTCGCGTCCTCTCCGTACAGCTCAAACGTATGGGCCGGTTCTTTCGAAAGATCCGTCAGTTCGGGCACCGAGCCCTGCATGCGGAACGCCATCTCATATTGGGAAATGCGGGCGCTGATTTCAGGATCGCCGAATTCGTCGAGCGAGGTTTGGTTGAGTTCGGCGAGGGCGTCGAGGAACGTTCTCCGCCGTTCCGAGGTCAGGCCGGGAGGGTTCGAAAGGTAAAGAACCGGGTCCGCGCCGGAGCGAAACTTGACACCCTGAAAGCGGCTGGGCAGGAAAGAACTGCCCCACAGACGATCGTACAGCGGCTGGCCTCCGCCATTGGTCGAGATCATTACGCAGAAAGCGGGAAGGTCTTCGGTTTCGGCTCCGATGCCGTAGGAAATCCACGCGCCCATGCTGGGCCGCCCGCCGAGGCGGAAGCCAGTCTGGCACATGGTGACGGCTGGATCATGATTGATCTCCTCGGTGTTGACGGTCTTGATGAAGGTGAGACGGTCGGCGATTTTCGCCGTGTAAGGGAGCAGGTCTCCCACCCATGCGCCCGACTGGCCGCGCTGCCCCATCGCGAATTTCGACGGGACCACGGGAAAGGTCGATTGCGAGGCAGACATGCCGGTGAGGCGCTGGCCGTTGCGAATCGATTCCGGCAGATCCTGGCCCTGGAAGTCGAGAAGGCGCGGCTTATGGTCGAAGAGTTCGATTTGCGAAGGGCCGCCGGATTGAAACAGATAGATGACTCGCTTCGCCTTGGGAGTGAAGTGGGGCAGACCGGGCAGTCCTTGTTGCTGGCGCTCGCCCTTCAGGAGCGATGCGAGAGCGAGGCCTGAAAAAAAGCGTCGCGTCATTGTTTGGTGATGGCCTCATCCATATTAAGCAGAAGGCTGGCGATGCTGGTCCAGGAAGCCAGTTCGGCAGGATCGATCGCGTGGTTGATCGGCGATTCGCCTTGTTGAAGAAATTGGTTGGCGGCCGCCGGATCGTTTCGGAAGCCTGCGGCCATCCGGGCTTCCGTGCTGAGCAGGATCTGCTTCTGCGCGGCGGACGGCGCGCGGGCCAGCAGAAGCCGGTAGCCGTAGTCGATGCGAGATTCGGGCGTGGCGCCGCCTTCGGCGATCATGCGCTCGGCGAACTTGCGCGAAGCCTCCACAAAGGTGACATCGTTCATCAGGTCGAGTGCCTGGAGCGGCGAGTTGGTGCGATTTTCGAAAACCGCGCATTGTTCGCGATTGGGCGAGTCGAAATTCATCATATAGGGCGGCGGTGAGGTTCGTTTCCACCAGGTATAAAGGCTGCGGCGATAAAGACCCTCGCCTTTTGATTGCTCGTAACCTTTGCCTCCCGCGAGTTCCTGCCAGAGGCCTGCGGGCTGATAAGGCTTCACGGAAGGGCCTCCTGTTTTGTCGACCAGCAGACCCGCGACCAGAAGGGCCTGATCGCGGATCGCGTCCGGGCCGAGGCGGAGGCGTGGTCCGCGCGCGATCAGCCGGTTATCGGGATCCTTTGCCAGGAACTCCGGCGTGATGGCGGACGATTGGCGATAGGCCGCGCTCATGACGATGAGCTTCTGCATGGCTTTCACGTTCCAGCCGCTCTCCATGAATTCGACGGCGAGCCAATCGAGAAGCTCGGGGTTGGTGGGGAACTCGCCCTGCGAGCCGAAGTCGTCCACGGTCTTGACGATGCCGGCACCGAAATAGGATTGCCAGAAGCGGTTCACGGTAACTCTCGCGGTGAGAGGGTTTCGACGGTCCGTGAGCCAGCGCGCCAGATCGAGGCGATCGCGCGGCGCGACGCCGGCGGGCAGGATTTCGGGGATGCCGGGGGTGACTTTTTCACCAGGGGCGTCATAGGCTCCACGCTTCAGGACGAAGGTGTCGCGGCCGGCTCCGTCGGCCATCGTCATCACGGTCGGGATGGAGTCGTAGAAAGTGTCGCGCTCGATTTGGGCTTTGGCGAGTTCGGCCAAGGCCTGGCGGATTTCGGGGGGCGCGGCGAGATCCAGATAAGCCAGGTCCAGCTTCGCTTGCTGGGTTCGCGTGCGCCGCGGAAGCGCGGCGAGTTTCGCGATGGGTTCGCGGACCGAAACGGCGGCGGCTTCATCCGGCGCCAGCGCTCGCTTGTAGATGCGGGCTTCGGAGATTTCGCCATCGAAATGAAGTCCACCGCCTTCGCCGACGCGAATGTCGGTGTGCTCCTTTTGGAAGGGTTCGGTGTTCTGGTCGAAGAGAATTTTGGTTTCGCGTGCTTCACCATCAATATAAATGCGTACGCCAGATGCCAGGCGCTTGCCGTCATAGGTGGCTAAGACGTGCTGCCATTCGTTCAGCTTCACCGGCTCGACGGTCTCGACGCGAAGGCCGAGATCGGTGAAGCGATGGGTGAGGTGCAGGCGGACCTTGCCGTTCAACAGGTACAAGCCGTGGCCCTGGCTCTCCATATAATCGTCGAGCCGCGTGAGAATGGCTCCGTCGGGCGAGGTGGGTTTGATCCAGGCCGAAAAGGTGAAGGGCTGGAGATAGCCGAATTGCGCGGAGTCTCCGTTATAGCTGCCCTTGTGCGGCTGCTCGAAAACAAGGCCGTCACGGACGGTCCATTTCGCTTTTGGTTTCCACTCCCGCGGCGCATGGCCGATCTCTGGGAGGCCGATCTCTGTAAGACGGGCGCGCAAGGTTTGCACCTGAGCGTCGAGTTCCGCGAGACGCTGCTGCTGGTCGGGCCGTGGGGCTTTCACGAAAGGCGGCTCCGGTCCATAATTCCAGACGAAGCCGTGCTCCTTGGGGATTTGATTGAAGAACGCAAAAAGACGATAGAAATCCTTCTGAGAGATGGGATCGTATTTGTGGTCGTGGCAGCGGGCGCATCCCACTGTGAGGCCCATCCACACGGTGGCGGTCGTCTGCGCGCGGTCGGCCACGTATTCGACGCGATACTCTTCCGGAATGATCCCGCCTTCGCCGCTGGTGCGGTGATTGCGATTGAATCCCGAGGCGATTTGCTGGTCGAGCGTGGCGTAGGGCAGCAGATCCCCGGCCAGCTGCTCGATGGTGAAGCGGTCGTAGGGCATGTTGTGATTGAAGGCGTCGATGACCCAGTCGCGCCAGCGCCACATATCGCGCGCGCCGTCGGTCTGGTAGCCGTTGCTGTCGCCGTAGCGGGCGGCTTCCATCCAGCGGTAAGCCATGCGCTCGCCGTAGCGGGAGGAGGAGAGCAAGCGGTCGACCACGGTTTCGTACGCGCTGGGAGATTGGTCCGCGAGAAAGGCCTCACCTTCGGAGGGCGTTGGCGGAAGACCGGTGAGGTCGAGCGAGACTCGGCGAATGAGGATGGCTTTGGCGGCTTCAGGCGACGGGTGGAGGGATTCGCGATCGAGCCGCGCGAGGATGAAGCTGTCGATGGGATTTTGGGGCCAGGAAGTGTTCTTGGTCACGGGCACCGGCGGGCGCTCTGGAGGAATGAAGGACCAGAAGGGCTGCCAGGGCATGCCTTGGGCGATCCATCGGCGCATGAGTTCGATCTCGGTTGGGACGAGCTTCGCTTTGCCGGAACCGGGCGGCGGCATGCGTTCCGCATCATTGGAAGACGCGATACGGCGGAGGATTTCGGATTCGAGACCGCGCGCTCCGTCAGGGAGATCCAACCGGAGGTCAGCCTGGCGATTGGCGGCGTCGGGCCCGTGGCAGGTGAAACAGTGATCGGAGAGGATGGGACGAATGTTCCGATTGAAGGCGATGGGTTGGCCAGGCGCGACTGTGGCGAAGAGGGTGAGAAGAACGCAAATTCGCCAAAGGCCGGGCATCGGATGCTCTTAGGCTACACCCGGGAGAGATCTTGCCGCACGCGCGGGTAGTGTCCTGAGTTATAAGTTCATGGCAGAACCCGCCATGTGGGGCGGACCCCCTGGTCCGCGGCCGACGCCCGCGTCGGCCTCCGTTTCAGTGGGTTGGTTCAGCCGGACCCGGGGGTCCGGCGCGGACGAAGGGCGTCCGCCCCACCGCGATCTCTGTTGCCAATTTCTAACTCAGGACACTGGGGATTACTCGTATCGCAGGGCTACCACCGGCGAAATGCGTGTCGCCCGAATCGCTGGCACGAAGGTGGCTAGCAGAACCACGAGCAAAATTCCGACTGGCGCGGCCGCGAACGTCAGGGCGTCGGTGACACCGACACCGAAGAGCAGCGTCTTCAGCAGGCGCGTCAGCGCGAAGGCTCCGCCCAAGCCGATCGTGATTCCAAGCAGCGCGAGCGACACGGCTTGCGCGACGACCATCCGCACCACGTCGCCCTGGGCGGCCCCTAAGGCCATGCGCACTCCGATTTCGTGCGTGCGCTGCGCCACCGAGTAAGCGATCAGCCCGTAGATTCCGACCGCAGCCAGCAGCATCGCGATTCCCGCGAACAAGATCAGCAGCATGGTGTCGAAGCGGGGCTGGGAGACCGAGAGATTCAAGGCCTGCTCCATGGTTCCGAACTGCGCCAGGGTTACTCCCGGGTCGATGGACTGGATGTCCCGGCGGAGCGCCGCTCCCAGGGTTGCAGTGTCGCCTGAGGAGCGCACGACAAGGTACATCCGCGGACCGTAGGATTGGGCGAACGGCATGTAGTAGGCTGGGTCCGTATCAACGGTCAATCCCAGGTACTTCACGTTTCCTACTACGCCGACGATCTCCATCCACTTGTCGCCATAGCCCGGCCCGCTTTGCTTGATGCGCTTGCCGACGGCTTCCTTACCGGGAAAGAAACGGCGCGCAAGACCCTCACTCACGATCGCCACGGGGGCCGAGTCCGGTCTATCGTATTCGGTGAAGTAGCGGCCTTGCACCAGCGGGATTTCCAGCCCGCGGAAGTAATCGGGACCCACGGTTGGCGCCGAAATGATGGGGTTCATCTCGCCAGAAGGGAGAATTTGCCCCTCGATCGCGAAGGTGTCGGCGTCGCCC
>JBEKOZ010000072.1:0-11829 GCA_049521275.1 Bryobacteraceae bacterium
GCGACGAATGCCAATGGCGCCCCTCTCTACGCAGTACCGAGCAACGTCGGCCCCAGAACGATGCCGAATTATCCGGCGCTGGCGGCTCAGGGAATTTACACGCTCGAAAACGGAATCAAAGTATTCGCGGGCACGGTGGACGATCCTTTCTATATCGATCTCGGCGCCACTTTCGACTCGCTCAACTTCCGTACGGCTGCAGGCGGCGGAGTTCTCTCGGCCGCGGCCGACGCCAACGATAACGTCAACATCGCGCCCGATTACGTGTCCGGTTACAACGTCAACACCATCGCCTTCCAGGTGCCCATCACGATGCTGACCAGCACCGGAAACATTGAAGCGTCCACGTCCATTCACGCCACCATCGGCGCATGGGGCACCACTTCGCGGCCTCGCATCACTGTCCTTCGTTCGCCGCTTCCCGGCCAGGGTTCGGGCGGCTATTCGCAAATCCAGCGCATGGGTAATCCGCTGATCAACGAACTGATCATCGGGACCGGCTCCAAGGATTTCTGGAGCATGAGCCAGCCCGTGAACGATTCCCAGTTCGCCAGCTTCGATCTCGATCCGCTGCTCGCGCGGGTGTTTAATGCCATCTACGGCATTGCCATACCGACTCCGCCGCGCACCGATCTTCTTCCCCTGGTCACTTACGCGCCGCCGATCGCCGCCCCCGGGACCCCGGCCGGTCCCATCGCCGATATGCTGCGGCTGAACACCGGCGTTCCGCCCACTCCGATGGCGAGCCGCAGACGCCTCGGCCTGCTCGCGGGCGACGCAGCGGGCTTCCCCAACGGACGCCGCGTTTCCGACGATGTTACCGACATAGCGGCGCGAGTCGTTGCCGGAATCCTCGCCGGCCCCCAGTATAATTACCCCATCGGCGACGGCGTCAACACCAACGACGTGCCGTATCAGGAAGTATTTCCCTACGTCGCTTGGGCTCAAAGCGGACGCCAGCGGCGTCACATCGATCCAGGCGAGCCCGGCTGCACCATGGGTGCCGGCGCCGCATGTCCCACCAATTAAATTAACGAGAGGTCAATCCTTCCGGCTCCTTCGGGTCACTCGGCGATTGAGAGTGGCCCGCTTTTCCATCCGATGCGCCTTGCAACTCTGGCTCCGCTGTTCGCGTTCTGTGTGGCGGCACACGGGGGCGATAAGCTCGCCCCCGGCGATCCCGCGGCGCCTAAGATCGACGCCGCCGAGAAGGCGATCCGGACAAGTCCCGCAAGTGAGCAGCCTTATCTCGCGCTCGCGGGGGCGCTGTGCCGCAAGGCTCGGGATAGCGAAGACGTCCGTTACTACGATCGCGCCGATGCTGAAATCCAGCATGCGATCAGACTCTCGCCCGCCAGTTTCGATGCACGAAAACTCCAGGTCGAGGTCCTGCTCGGCCGGAACCAGCTTGACGATGCACTCAAACTCGCCACCGAGTTGAACAAGAAAATTCCCGACGACCTCGCAGTTTGGGCCTTGCTCGCGCGCATCAACGTCGCGCTCGGAAATTACACAGAAGCAGTTCCTCAGGCTCAATGGGTGCTTGACCTGCGCCCGGGCAGCACTCTCGGATTCGTCGAGGCGGCACGGCTGCGCGCCATCTTTGGCGATCCAGAAGGTGCGCGTGAGTTCTATGAAGAGGGCCTGCGCCGCACCCCGCTCGCCGATCTGGAAGAGCGTGCGTGGCTGCTGGCCCAAACGGCCCGCAACGCCATGGACGCGGGTGATCTGAAAGGCGCCGCGTACCGGTTCGAGGAAGCGATAAAGGCGAATCCGCAATCCCAAGTGGCGATGGCCGGCCTCGCGCAATTGCGTCTGCGCCAGGGTGAATTCGCAGATGCGATCAAGCTGCTGGACGAGCGCCGGCAATCCGTCGACAATACCCGCAATCTTTATGACCTGGCCGACGCCCTCGACCGCGCGGGTCATAAGGAACAGGCAGCGGCGGCCTTTCATGACTTCGAATCGCGCGCCGCAGCCGAACAGACCAAGTCCACTAACGCCAACCTCCAATTGATCCTTTATTACGCCGACCGCGGATCAAAGCCCGCTGCCGCGCTCGAACTGGCGACGCGTGAATCGCAGCTCCACCACGACTTCGCTACTCTCGACGCCCTCGCTTGGGCGCTCTACGCCAACGGCCGCTACACGGACGCGAAAACGCGCATCACCGAGGCGCTCTCGACCGGCGTCCGCAACCCGGGCTATTTCTGCCACGCGTCCAAAATCTCCGCCATGCTGAACGATGCCGCGGGCGCGAAGAAATTTGCCAGGGAGTCCGCGGCACTGGATCCTTTGGCATGCGTTGTGGAGAAGAAATGAAGACGCTGGCGGTTTTGCTGTTTGCATCCGCTTTGCATGCGCAGATCACGATTCCCGACGGGCAGCCCGGCGCCACTTCCGATGATCGCATCCATAGCTATCAACAGCGCTTGGAGAAGACGCCCAGCGACCCCAAGCTGATCGGCGGGCTCGTCTCCGCCTACCTCCAAAAGCTCCGTGAAACGGGCGACTATTCCTATTTCGACCGCGCCGCGAGGCTGGTCGAGAAGCTGGCCGAACAGGACGGAGGCGATCTGACCACGCTTCGCTGGCAGAACGAAATCGACCTGCAGCGGCACGATTTTAAAGCCGTCGCCGATCGTGCGCGCGACATGATCCGTTTCAATCGTTCCGATCCCGGCATCTGGGGCAACCTGGGAGACGCGCTGATGGAACTGGGCGAGTACGACGGTGCGCGCGACGCCTACACGACGATGTTCGCGCTTCGCCCCAACCTCGGGAGTTACAACCGGCTGGCGTGGTATCGCTTCGTCACCGGCGACGCGCCCGCGGCCATCGGCCTGATGAAGATGGCCATCGACGCCGGCGGTTCGCCCGAGACCACCTCATGGTGTTGGGCCGAACTCGGCGATATGTATTTCAAAACGGGCAAGCTCGGCGACGCCGAGGCTGCGTTCACAAGGGCATTGGCACTGTTTCCGCAATTGCATCGCGCCAGCGCCGGCCTGGGCAAGACGCGAGCTGCGCGTGGGGATCTGGCTGCCGCCATCCGCAGTTATCAAAGGGCGCAATCCATCATCCCTTTAGTTGAGTACACAGGCGCGCTCGAAGATCTCTACACCCGCTCCGCCTCGCCCGCGAAAGCTCGCGAGCAGCGCGACCTGCTGGCGGTGATCGAAAAACTCGGCAAGGCGTCGAACGAGAAGACCAACCGCACTCTCGCCTTGGTGCTGGCCGATCACGACCGCGGTCTTCCGCTCGCTTTAGAGTTGGTCCGGACCGAAATCGTCGAACGCCCCGACGTCTACACCTGGGACGCGCTCTCGTGGGTCTTGTTCAAAAACGGCCGCATCTCCGAAGCGCGCGAGGCTAGCAAAAAAGCCCTGAAATTTCACACTCCGGAGCCTCAGTTTTACTATCATGCCCGGGCCATCGCCGAGGCCGCCGGAGACTTCGTCGAAGCCGAGTCCGCCGCGGCGCTATTGCAAACTCTCAATCCCAAGTTCGACGTCGGCAAATAGGCTGACTCCAGGCGGCTATTTGGCGAGGCGCGACCGGTCGCGCCTTCTCAGCAGCGGTTACCGCCAGCCAGATAGATTTTTTCGCCGTTCTTAAACAGGGCGACAAAATTGTGCGTCAATAGGCCTCCTCTACGAGTTCGTCAAAGCTCTGCCCCAGTAAGGTCGGCTTCTTCCTGCTCGCAGGACTTGCCCAAAACCGCAGGTCGAGGAAGTTAGCCGATAATGCTACATAACGGTTCTCGCATTGGGCGCACGATGGTCAAGTTGACGTAACGGGACTTCACGAGATTTGTCGCTGGATTGCCGTACCGCAGTCGACGAGTTCGGGCTAATCTGGGCGAACAGCCAAGATTCAAGGAGTCCAACCCGAGTTCTCCTCTTGCTGTCGTTTTTCGTTTATTTGCAGATCGTGCCCATACGGCCGCTCAGGACAAGGGGAGACTCCGGCCTTTATCGTTGCGACGGGCATGTCGGTGTTCGGTTGACAGCGGGCGCGTCAGCACCCCTCGAAATGGCCAACCTGCGAGGAACGCCGCTCTCCGGTGCGCGCACCGCCAGTCGCACTCGCCCAGAACGGTGCGCCGCTGCCCGAGGGGGGCAACTTTCTCACCCTCTCTGCGGGGCGCTGCAACTTCGGTTAACGGCAACTCAGCAGCCAGCTTGCCAATTTACAACTCAGGACAAGTTTCGATTGACGGGTTAAGAGGCCGGGTTCGGCGGAGCCCTTAAATAGCTTGACAACACGATATATCGTATAGCATAATATATTGCATGGAGACTAATTCATCCGCCGTCGCTTCCCAGACCGATAAATGGGAAATCCAGGTCCGCAAGGGATGTCTGGAGATGGCGATCCTTGCAAGTCTCTGGTCAGGAAAGCTTTATGGTCTGGAGATGCTGGAGCGGCTGGAGCAGGATGCCGGTCTGGCTCTATCCGCCGGGACCGTTTATCCCTTGCTCGCAAGGCTGAAGGCCGACGGTCTGCTCGAATCCGAGTGGGTGGAGGCGGATGTCGTTCATCCGCGGAAATATTACAAGCTCACGCAGCCGGGGCGGCGCAGGGCTATCGAAATGGCGCGGATATGGATGAGATTCTCGGCTGCCATCGGCGGCCTGCTGTCCCCGCTTCTGAAAGAGGAACTTTGATGACCAATTCAGGCAAGGTTGACTCAGCGAGAGTCGATAACTATCTGACGCGCGTGCGCGCCGCATTGCGCGGCCTGCCGGATCGCCAGATCGACGATATACTGCGCGAGCTTCACGGCCATGCGCTCGAATTGGCGGAGACAAAGGGCGTGGATGTGGCGCTGAGGTCGCTCGGCGACCCGGTGGACCTGGCCAAGACCTACCGGGCGGAGAGCGAGATCGCTCAAGCGGAATGCAGCGGTTCACCGCTGGTTATTCTGCTTGGCTTGCGCCATGCGAGCCGGAGCCGAACCGGGAGGCTTCTCGGTACGGTGCTTTACGTATTCGCGTACGCGAACGTGCTGACGCTGTGGGCGGCGGCAGCAGACAAGCTCTTCTCGCCCTCGCGGACCGGCCTGTGGCTAACGCCCGGCGACTGGCGGTCCCTGGAGTGGGTGACCAAAGGTAATCCTCCGGCCGGCGCGCGCGATCTGCTGGGCTGGTGGCTGATACCGGGCGCCGTAGTCGGGGGTTGGATTTTGCGGTACTTCATCGACTGGGTGGCCCGCTGGTGGCTTCGCCGTTACCGCCATTCAGAGGGCGTTTCACAGCTTGTGAAGCGCGCGAGCTAACACAAATCAAGACAAACCAAGAGCATACATTTTGCTCCACAGGAGAAGTGTCACTATGCGAAATGATCATGCATTCAAATCCGGAATGTGGACGACCATGGCTGGTATAGCCGTGCTGGGATTAGGGCTGAGCGCTGCTCTGGCCGCGCCGGCTGCGGGAGTTGTCGGCGATTGGCAAGGAACTCTTGACACGGGCAGCGGCTCGCTTCGGGTGGTTCTGCACTTCAGCCAATTGAAGGACGAAACGTTCGCGGGAACGCTGGACAGTCCGGACCAGGGGGCGACAGGAATCGCCATCGATAAGGTCACCTTCCGGCAACCCGACTTGCATTTCGAGATCGCCAGAATGGGATGCAGCTACGACGGCAAGATCAGCAAGGACAACCTGGAAATCGCTGGGCAGTGGAAACAGGGCGGCGGCGCGCTGCAGCTCAGCCTGAAACGGGTCCCCTAAAGGAACCAAGATGAAATCCAGGTTTTTGCAGATTTTTACGATCGCCCTACTCTGCGCGACAGCTCTACCTGACACGATACGGGCGCAGGCGAAAGAAGAGGCGGCTCTGGATATATGGGCCAAGGCGTTAGGCGGCCGAAAGAGCCTGCAAGACGTGCAGACGATTCATATAAAAGGAACCGTCGAAACCGGAGGCTTGAAAGGAACCTACGAACGATGGAGCTCTTCGCGCGGCGAGTTCCGGGCTGCTCTCGATCTCTCGGGAGCAATCCACCAACTAACGATCTTCGACGGCCATCAGGGATGGATCGAGATGAGCGGGACTGTCCAGGAGCTTTCTGGCAGTGTCTTGAAAGGCGTTCTTAGCGGTGCCTATGAGGCGAGCAATTCATTCCTCTTCTCCGGGCGAATGCCCGGCCGCGTGGAGTTAGCGGACGAATACGTCGTGCGTCTTCAACCTGAGGGCGGAAATGCAGTGACAGTGTATCTCGACCGGCAGACCGGCCTGCCGTCGCGTGAGGAAAGCGCCGGGCCGCTCGGCACGCGCATAGTCAGCTTTTCGGATTGGCGCGAATTCTCAGGCATCCAGATCCCCGGCACCATTCGCCAGTCCAACGGCGATCCGAAGTACGACGCGGTGATCCGAACCGAGCAGGTTGAAATCAACGCGCCGGTCCCGGCGGGTTTGTTCCAAAAACCGGGGGAAAGCGCACCTCCGGTTCGTTTCACGACGGGTGCGCGCGAAGCGGTGATTCCCGTGCAGATTTACGCGGAGCACGTTCTTGCGCCGGTCCGCGTGAACGGCGGCGAGCCCGGCTGGTTTTTCCTCGACAGCGGAGCCAGCGCATCCATGGTCAGCAAGGCATGGGCAGAAAAGATTGCGCTTGCGTCCTCAGGCGCAATGCGAGGCGACGGCGCGGCCGGATCAGCCGGCGTGGCCTTCTCGAAAGGTATCGTGTTGAATCTGCCTGGTATCGATCTGCCGGTGGTCACCATGGGTGTCATCGATCTTTCGGCCGGCCTGCCGATGTTCGGCCGGCGATGGGAAGGACTTCTCGGCTACGACATTCTCAGCCGCGTCGTAGTGCGCATAGATTATGAACATCAAAAGATAACCATCTACGATCCGGCGGCCTTCGTCGCGCCCCCTGGAGCCACACGGCTGCCGGTGACTTTCTCAGGTACGGCTGCGCTGGTGCCCGCGAGAATCCTGCTCCCCGGACGCGCTCCTGTCGATATCGAGGGCTTCATCGATTCGGGCGCGAGCGGGCTAACGCTTTCGACGCCGTTCACTAAGTCGAACCACGTAATGGAAGCCGTGCCGAAACGAGTCACCTCGTCCGCCTACGGGGCCGGGGGCGAGTCGACAAGGTTTGCAGGGCGCATCGCAGGCCTACAGCTCGGGCCGCACCTGCTGCGCGAACCGGTGGCCGCCTTTTCGACTGACACGACAGAAGGCGTCCTGGCAAGCCCCGAGATCGGAGCCCTGATCGGCGGCGAAATTCTTCAGCGCTTCACGGTGACGTTCGATTTTCCGCATCATCAGATTTTCATCGAGCCAAATAGTAACTTTGCAGATCCATTTCTTGAGGACACAAGCGGTCTCTCCCTACTCGCACGTGGCGATGGCTTCCATCGCTTTGAGAGTGATGGGGTCGAGCGTGGCTCGCCCGCTGACATCGCCGGACTACGCAAGGGCGACGTAGTCCTCGCGATCGGGGACCGCCCTGCGATTGATTTAGACCTGGAACAGATCCACCGCATACTTGAAAGACCAGGGAGGGTCGCTTTGACGATCGAAAGAGCCGGCAAGGTTCTGAAGCTAAACCTGAATTTGACGAAGCGCCTTTGAAGTGAGGCAGCATTCAGTCGAAAGGCAAGAGACCGTGCGGCTGTTCAAGTGTCCGGACCGCCATCGCGGGGCGCTTTCGCGGGTCCACAGCACGCTTACGGCATCGCGGCCCGTCTCGAACAAGTCTCCGGGGACTTGTTGAAGCTCAACCAGGGCACGCTCTATCCAGCCTTGGTTCGTTTGGAACAGCAGGGTTGGATCCCGGATACGTCATCCAGGCACAGACCGCTCTCTCGATTGGCTAGACTTGGCAGTTGAGTCGACCGGATGCTAAGGAGCGAACAACATGGACGATTGGAAATACTTGCAGAGAGATTCGTCGGAGGCCTTCGCCAAGTTGCACTTTTTCTCAGTAACGAAAAAACATGCGTCAGGTGAAATTGAGGCGCGCATCACGGTGAAGGAGTTTGCCACTGCCAAGATGAGTGATTTGCAATTCTTCGCCGTAGCCGACATTGAGTTGAATCAGAAAACACTAAAGTTCCAACCTGTTGGATGGAGCGAAACTCTGATCGGCGCACTCGCGGAATGCCTGAAAAATCTTCGCAAGTTCGAGTATGAAAACATTGACCAAGCTTCCGGGCCACCCACAGATTGAGGGCGGATCGAAACATTCGTGCCCCAAAGGCTGAGCTGCTCGGTCTGGGGCCGGGGTCGCCCGCCTACGTGAGCCAGCGCACGATGCCTGTGCGTCCCCCGACCCAACGATCCGACGGGGCAGTCCGCGGCCAAGATCGAGTCAAACTTTCAAGACATCGTCCTCCCGCGCGACGATCGCGTAAAGCACAGGGGCCAGAAAGATCGACAGTAGGAGGCGCGAGAGCAGGCCGCCCACGATCACGATCGCGAACGGTTTCTGTGAATCGCTTCCAATTCCTGTGGAAGTGGCTGCCGGCAACAGGCCAATGCACGCCACCAGCGCCGTCATCATGATGGGCCGCAGCCGCAACAAAGACGCTTCGTAGGTCGCTGTAACAATGTCCATTCCTCCGAGACGAAGCTTGTTGATGAAGGAATAGAGGATTACGCTGGTCAGCACCGCGACGCCCATCAGCGCAACGAATCCCAGCCCCGACGAGACGCTGAAATTGGTTCCGGTGTACCACAGCGCCAGCAAACCGCCCACTGGTTCCGTCACCAGCACGCTGAACAAAATAATCACCGGAAATTTCAAGTTTCCGTAGAGCGCGAACAGGATCAGCAGGATCAGCACGATGGTGAGCGGGGCGATCACCTTCATCTGCTCCCGCGCCGCCAGGTAGTCTTTGTACTCGCCTCCCCAATCGAACGTATAGCCGATAGGGAGACGCATTTGTCTATCGACCTCGCGCCGCGCTTCTTCCACCGCTCCGGCCAGGTCGCGATTGCGAACGCTGAACTGAACCCCGATGAAACGCGAATTGGACTCGCGATAAATGAACGATGCGCCGTTGTCCACTTTAATATCGGCGAACTGGCTCAGCGGAAGGTACTGACCGTCGGGCGTCGCGATCAGCAAGTTTCGGATCGCATCGGCGTCCTTGCGAAACGGCTCCTGCATGCGCACCAGCAAATCGAACTGGCGCTCGCCTTGAATCACTTGAGACGCGGCTTTGCCGCCCATCGCGGTTTCGACCATCGTGTTCACGTCGTCTACGTTCAAGCCATATTGCGCGATCTTGTCGCGATTCGGCGTGACAATCAAGCTGGGCTGGCCCAGCTCACGCACTACGGTGATATCGACAATACCCGGGACCTTTGAAATAATGCGCTTCACCTTCCTCGCGTTCTCTTCCAGGGTGGCCAGATCGCCGCCAAAAATTTTCACCGCCAGCGAACTCTTAAGCCCCGTTTCCGCTTCATCCACCGCATCCTCGGCGGGTTGAGTGAAATTGAAAATCACGCCTGGAAACGCAGACATCTTTTCGTTGATGGCGTCCACCAGCAGCTTCTTGTTGCGAACCTTGCCGTTCCACACACTATCACCGTAGGGCTTCAACCCAATGTAATATTCGTTATTGAAAAAACCGGTGGAATCCGTCCCGTCGTCCGGTCGGCCCAGTTCGTTTGCCACCGTGGTGACCTGCGGAAAAGTACGCAGGATATCGCGAACCTGAGGAGAGAGCTTGGAAGCCTCTTCGAAGGAGATGGTGTAAGGCGCGGTCGCACGCATCCATAACGCGCCCTCGTCCAAATGAGGCATGAACTCCGCGCCGATCAGAGGGATCAACAACAGCGATGCCGCGAACACGGAAAGGAGCAGAACCGTCGACACGGTACGATTGCGCAGGCACCAGCCAAGCAAAACGCCGTAGCCGCGACGGATGAAATCG
Source organism: Bryobacteraceae bacterium (assembly GCA_049521275.1). Lineage (GTDB taxonomy): Bacteria > Acidobacteriota > Terriglobia > Bryobacterales > Bryobacteraceae > Palsa-187. The sequence continues at coordinate 9,900 of JBEKOZ010000072.1, forward strand.
AAGAACGATACCTTCGGCTCATGAATCTTGCCTCGCAGCAGGTATGAGCACAGTACCGGCAACAGGATCAGCGCGCAAATCACCGATCCTACCAATGCGAACCCCATGGTGTCCGCCATCGGTTGAAACAACCTGCCGGAGGGTCCGCTCAGCACGTAAATCGGCAAATAACCCGCGATAATCACCGCGACCGCGTAAAAGATGGGCCGTTCGACGTCTTTCGCCGCCGCGCGGATTACATAAATAAGGTCATAGTCTTCGCCCTCGCGGGCCGCCAACTCGCGGAAGACGTTCTCGACCATCACCACGGCTCCGTCCACGAGGATGCCGAAGTCAATCGCTCCGATGGACAACAGATTCGCCGGAATGTGCCTCCAGTCCAGGCAGATGAAGGAGAACATCAGCGCGAAAGGAATGGTGATGGCAACGATGATCGCGGCGCGAATGTTGAACAGAAATATTCCCAGAACGATCAGCACCAGCACCATGCCGCGAATCAAGTTCTCTTCGACGGTGGAGGTTGTCTCTTCGATCAGGCCGCTGCGGTCGTAATAGGGAACGATTTTCACGTCGGGCGGCAGCACGTGCTCATTCAACTCTTTTGTCAGTGTTTCGACGCGCTTCAGCACGACCTGGGCCTGCTCGCCGACGCGCATCAGAATGACGCCTTCCACCGCGTCGTCCTGCTTCATATAGCCGAACTCGCCGAGCCGTACGGCGTCTCCGATTTCGACTTTCGCCACGTCTTTCACATAGGTCGGGATGCCGTCGTTGGTCGCGACGAGCACGTTGCCGATGTCCTCGGTGGTCTTCACCAGGCCGAGTCCGCGAATGTAATAAAACTGTCCTCCCTGGGAGTAAAATCCGCCGCCCGCGTTTGAATTGTTGGTGCTCAACTGCTGGAAGATCTGTGAAACCGTCACCCCGCGGGAGAACAGACGATACGGGTCCAGCTTCACCTGATACTGCATGGTGGTGCCACCGAGGCTCGAATCGTCGGCGACGCCGGGGATCGCGCGGTAGCGCCGTTCCAGCATCCATTGCTCGATGGTTTTCAGTTCCTGCGGCGTGCGATCGGAACTCACCAGAACATAGCGGTAGATCAATCCGCTGGGACTGAATAGCGGAGAAACGCCAGGACTGATTCCGTTCGGTAGCGTGGCGTTCGCCATGCGCTCAAACGCCTGTTCGCGAGCAAAATACGGATCCGTCTCATACTCGAAGTTCATCTCCAGAGCGGACAATCCGTACAGAGAAATCGAGCGCAACGCTTCGATTTTCGGGATGCCGTTCATTTCCACTTCGAGCGGAATCGAGATCAGCCGCTCAACCTCTTCGGCGGCGTGGCCTGGCCATTGGGTAATGATCTCGACGTGCGGCGGAGACAGGTCAGGATAAGCATCGATCGGCAATTTCCGGAACGATACCGCGCCCCAAAACATTAGCGCCAGGGCGGCCATGATGATTACGAAGCGCTGCGAAAGGGCGAAGGATACGATGCGCGAAATCATTGGTTGCTATTAGCAAACTGCAAAAATACGCTGCCTTGCGAGACGATTTTCTCGCCCTCCTTCAATCCACTGACGATCTCCGTTTCTTCTCCCAGTTCCGCGCCCAGGTTGATTAAGCGCTGCCCGAATTTCCCGGTGGAGACTTCCACGTATACGAACGGCAGATTCTGGTCGTTGCGAAGAATTGCCGACGTCGGCACCGCCAACAGGGTCCTTCCGGATTTGGTATGAATGACGGCGTCAACGAACATATCCTTCTTCAGCAGGCCGTCCGGATTCTTGGTAACAATGCGTACAGACGTGGTCCGGGTAGCCGGATCGATCAGCGCTTCGATGTACCCGATCGTGCCATGGAACGTGCGGTGGAAGGACGAATCGGTCTCCTCGACCGCATCGCCTACGCGGACTGCTTCCAGATC
>JBEKOZ010000073.1:0-12479 GCA_049521275.1 Bryobacteraceae bacterium
TCGTTATCGCGGGCTTCTGGAGGCAGCTCCGGACGCGATGGTGGTGGTCAACCAGGAGGGCGAAATCGTCCTGGTCAATGTTCAGGCGGAGAAGCAGTTCGGCTATCGCCGCGACGAGCTTCTGGGCCAGAAGGTGACCAACATCATTCCCGAGGGCTTCGCTGAGCGGTTGGTTGCCGACGGTCTTCGCTCGGCGGAAGAGGCGCTGGCCCAGCAGATCGGGACTGGGATTGAGCTTCACGGCCGGCGCAAGGATAGCGGCACATTTCCGATGGAGCTCATGCTGAGCCCGCTCGAAAGCGCCGAAGGAATTCTGGTGACCGCGGCGATCCGCGACATCTCTACCCGCAAGACAGCCGAATCACTGCTTATGAAAAACATGGAGGAACTGAATCGCTCCAATAAGGAATTGGAGCAGTTTGCGGCCATCGCCTCTCACGATTTGCAGGAGCCTTTGCGAATGGTGGCCAGCTACACGCAGCTTCTCTCCAAAAGGTACAAGGGAAAGCTCGACGCTGACGCGGACGAGTTCATTGCTTTCGCAGTGGACGGAGCGAGCCGCATGCAGCGGTTGATTCAGGACTTGCTGACCTATTCGCGCGTCGGAACCAAAGGGCAGGACCTGCACGACACGTCGGCCGAGGCCGCACTGACCCGAGCGATCCTCAATCTGCGCGGCGCCATTGAAGACAGCGGCGCGCAGGTGACGCATGATCGCCTGCCCGACGTCATGGCGGACGAGACGCAGCTGACGCAGCTATTCCAGAACCTTGTCGGCAACGCCATCAAGTACCAGAACCCCGGAATTCCGCGAATTAACATTTCCGCGGTCGAGAACGGCCGGGCGAAGTGGAGTTTCGCCGTGAAAGACAACGGAATGGGAATCGACCCGCAGCACTTTGAACGGATTTTCGGGATGTTCCAGCGGCTGCACAAGCGGAGCGAGTTCGCGGGCACCGGAATCGGGCTGGCGATATGCAAGAAAATTGTCGAGCGGCACGGCGGAATCATTTCGGTTGAGTCGCAACCCGGGCAAGGCTCCACGTTTCACTTTGCCCTCATGAAAAGCGGAACGCATCCATGACTCTTATTGGAACAAACGGCATGCCCATTCAGGTTCTTTTGGTCGAAGACAGCCCCGGCGATGTTCGGCTGACGCAGGAAGCCTTCGCAGATGCCAACAGGGAAATTCTGTTGCATGTGGCCTCGGACGGTATGGAGGCCATGGCGTTTTTGAGGCGGGCGGGGGTTCACAGCGACGCTCCGCGCCCGGATCTGATCTTGCTGGACCTGAACCTCCCCAAGATGGACGGCCGCGAAGTTCTGACACGGATCAAGGAGGATGACGATCTGAAAAGCATACCCACGATCATCCTGACCACTTCGGACGCGGAAGCCGATATTGTGAAGAGTTATCAACTCCAGGCGAACTCCTATCTAAGCAAGCCGGTCGAACTAGGTGCTTTCGAGGAACTGGTCAAAAGTATCAACGATTACTGGCTGGTGAAGGCGAAGTTGCCGCAGCACGCGCAAATCGACTCAAGATGAGTTCCATTAGATCAGTTCTTCTGATCGAGGACAATCCCGGAGACGCCCGTCTGCTCCGGGAGATGTTCAATGAGCAAGGGTCGCAGAAAGCAGAACTCACATGCGTAGAATCTATGCAAGATGCCGAACGGTATCTTGATAAAAATACTGTCGACATTATCCTGCTCGATTTGGGATTGCCGGACGCGCAAGGTTTGGGGGCGATCAGGCGGGCGCAACTGGCGGCGCCCCGGCTCCCCGTCGTTGTGCTCACCGGCCTCGACGACGAGGCGCTGGCGGCGCAAGCTATTCGCGAGGGCGCGCAAGATTATCTGATAAAAGGCCAGCTTGATACCTACGGAACATCGCGCGGGCTTCTGCGAGCTTTGCACTATGCTATCGAACGCAAGATCATGGAGGACACGCTATTTCTTGAAAAGGAGCGCGCACAGGCCACTCTCAACTGTATTGGAGACGCCGTTGCGTGCACCGACATTTCGGGAAATCTCACCTTCGTCAATCCCGTTGCGGAAAGGATGACTGGGTGGTTGTCGGAAGAGGCGGTTGGCCGACCGATGGCGGAAGTTTTCCGGATTCTCGACAACGTCGCTCGCGAGATCATCGCCGACCCGATGGATATGGCGGTTCGGCGAGACCGGACTGTCCACTTGCCCGAGAACTCCATCCTCGTTCGGCGCGACGGCTTCGAGATTCCCATCGAGGACTCCGTTTCGCCGATCCACGACCGCGACGGTCAGGTTGCCGGAGCGGTCATCGTTTTCCGGGATGTAAGCAAGGCCAGGGCGATGGCGGTGGAAATTGCCCATTCATCGGAACACGATTTCCTGACCGGTTTGCCCAACCGAAAGCTCCTGAACGATCGGATTGGTCAGGCTATCGCCCTGGCGCATCGTCACTCGAAAAGAGTAGCGGTTCTTTTCCTGGATTTGGACGGCTTCAAACACATCAATGACTCCCTCGGTCACCCGGCCGGAGACAGGCTTCTTCAGTCCATCGCGGCTCGCCTGGTGGACTGCGTCCGCAGTTCCGACACTGTGAGCCGCCAGGGGGGCGACGAATTTGTCGTGCTTCTTTCCGAGGTGGAGCAATCGGAAGACGCTGCGATTGCGGCGAGAAAAATGCTGCGGGCCGTCGCGGAGGCGCATTCCATCGGCCACCGGGGCCTTCATGTCACCGCCAGCATCGGCGCGACCGTCTATCCGGAGGATGGCGGGGATGCGGAGACGCTCCTGAAGAACGCGGACACCGCAATGTACCAAACCCGGGAAAGCGGGCGCCGCAACAGCTTTCAGTTCTTCGAACCCGCCATGAACGTACTGGCCGTGGAGCGCCAGACAATTGAGGAGGATCTTCGGCGCGCCATTGAACGGCGCGAATTCGTTCTGCACTATCAACCGAAAATCAGCCTGACCACGGGATTCATTACCGGCGCGGAAGCGCTCATACGCTGGATGCATCCGCATCGGGGCTGGGTTCCGCCTGCGCATTTCATCCCCATCGCGGAAGACAGCGGGTTGATCCTGCCAATCGGCGCCTGGGTCCTTCGCGAGGCGTGCACCCAAGCGCGGGCATGGCGGGATGCGGGCCTGCCTTCGATCTCCGTCGCAGTCAACGTGTCCGCGATGGAATTTCGCGACCAGCAGTTTCTGGAGGATGTGTTCGCCGTCCTCGACGAAACCGGGATGAACCCGAAATGTCTCGAGTTGGAGTTGACCGAGAGCGTTCTCATCAAGCGCGCGGAGTCCGCGGCGACCATCCTCGATTCGCTGAGGGACAGCGGTATACGGGTTGCGATCGATGATTTTGGCACGGGCTTTTCAAGCCTGAGCTATCTTCGAAAATTTCCAGTCGACTCTCTCAAGATCGACCAGTCGTTCATCCGCGAAATCAGCATCGTCGGCAGCGACACCTCCATTGTGACCGCGATCATCAATATGGCTCGCGGCCTCAAACTGAGGGTCATCGCTGAGGGAGTGGAAACTTTGGAAGAACTGAATTTTCTTCAGGCTAACCATTGTGATGAGGTCCAAGGGTACTATTTCAGCTGGCCGTTGCCTGCCGAGCAGTTCGCGAAATTCCTCGCGTGTGGTCCGGCGATCGCGCCGAATGCGTTACGGCCTGTGGCGCGGCCGCTGGCAGTAGCGTCAGCCCGACGGGCTACTGAAAAAGCCATTGCGTCGCCGCAGTAGGCGAGCCGGCGCCGAGTTCCTCGCTTGGCGCGGGTTGGCTGTTCGCCGAAAACCGACCCTGCCGCAACGACCAGAGCATCGAAATGGCCCTGCTGGCCTGAAGAGTTCCCCTGTTCAGCGCAAAAAAGCTCCCTGTTAAGGGCAAAAAACTTCCCTGTTAATTCCGCTCAAGTGACGCGGTAAATCCGGGGTCTGCGCCAGACAAGCCCGGCTTGCGGCGCTGACGCTCAACCCTTCTTCAATCACTTACCTCGTGTTTACAAAGACTGGGCTGTTTTTTCTTTTCCAGGAGTGCGACGAATGTTAAACTGCATTCCTTGGAAAACTTCGAACATGCGCGGGATAGACGGCGACGAAATATTTCGGGCCTTTTCTGGTTTTCAGATTTCTCGCGGGCTTTGAAAATCAGCAGGGCGGGGACCTTGCAAGGCGGACAACTGAACGAATTCACCGGACCATGCCAAACGCCTGCAACCGGGAGATCGGGCGCGCCGCCACGAGCGGGTTACGCGAGAGGTTGCAGTTCCTGCGTGGGCAGGTGAAGGCCGATCGGCGCTGCGTCGCGATCGGCCGCGGCCAGCCGCGCGAGCGCATCCGGCCTGAGGATATGGACGCGGCGAATGTGGGAGAGGTTGATCAGGCCAAGATGCTTAAGGCGCGTGAACGTGCGGCTCACCGTTTCGATTGTCAGTCCGAGGTGATCGGCAATGTCCTGGCGTTGCATCGGCAGATCGACCAAACGTGCGCGACCGCCAACCGAACGAACCGAAAGCGCGGTCAAAAACCACGCGAGCCGCTCTTCCGCCGAACCGCACCCTATAATCATCGTGTGATCGGTGGCGAGGGTCAACGCACGCGTCGCCCCGTCGAAAAGAGCCGCGCTGATCTCAGGGTGGAGCTTCATCCGAAGTCGGCACAGGCGGCGCGGCAGAATCGCCATCGCCGCGTGAGTCTGCGCCTCGATCGCCACCTTGTGGGTCCCGTCAGGTTCGAGGCCGCAGAGGTCGCCCGGCACGTGAAAGGCGAACACTTGGCGGCGTCCGTCAGCTGTGAGCTTCTCGGCGCGGAAAAGCCCGTCCATGACGAGGAAGAAATTCTCCGTCGGATCGCCTTCCCCGACGACCTCCCGCCCTGGCAGGTATGAAACGATTGTTCCATCGAAATGAGGAACGCATGACGCAAATAAATCCGAAATTTCGGAGGCGTCTTTGTTGGAACGTGTCAGCGCAAACATCCGGCGCCCCCTACTAAAAGCCGGAGCCAGCGCAAAAGCTCGTCGCCGGGCGTAGCGCCAAGCGCCCGCCCAGATGGCCTGAACCCAAGAGCACCCAAAATCCGGGCTGCGAACACGCCGGGACGGGGACCATCTTGGCTCTGTCGTCGGGATCAATGCCCGACCTGTTGTAGAAAACTTGTCCCCGTACATTCATGTTTCAGTACCCCTAAATATATGGGCAACTTAATCCGCCAGACGAACAACGATCCGTTCAGTTTTGCTCAGGGCGGCGAAGCAATACGCGAGTCAAAAAGCGCATAATTCAACGTTAATCTCGATATTACAACGTCATAGGGAATAACGGATTGAAAAGACCAGGTAGATTCACCAGCTGGTATAAATACCAGGGTGGTCGGCCAGATGTTGCGCCTTCCCTGAGGGGTGGGCGCGGCGGCGGCGCAGCCCAGGAGCGTCCCCACCGTGGCCAATGGAAACCGGCCGTGAAGGTCGATACCGGCGACGCGGCGCTCTCGCGGTGATTTGCGTCTGAATTGGGCGTGGCAATCCCGCTTCCGCAACGTTAGATCAGGGCGCCGAAATGCTGCAGCGCGCCGTCAATCATCAGCCCTTCAGCGGCCTGAAGTTTTGAAATGCGAGCGAGATGCATCCGCCAGAGGTCTGCCAAATTAGGGCCTACCGATGACGGCCGGCGGCAAGGTCGGCGCGGAGCGCAAAACCTCGCGCGCGGCCTGAATCGGGCACCCCTGATATGACTACTTGTAGCAAGACGTCGCATTGACCGTCTTGGTCGGGGCCCCGAAAGGCGCGCTTGCGGAAAACTGAGGGAACCAGGGAACCAGAAACTGGAATGTATAAGTCGCTTGCACCTGCACCCCGCAGGCGGGGTTTGTCACCACAAAATCCGCCGCCGTGGCGTCGCTGATGCCAAAATTCTTGGCCTCAGTCGCGGCGCAGACCGGAATGTTGCCAGCACACAAGTTTTGGTAGTTGCACTGCGTTGGGTTGTTGACGGCGCCGCAGCGCGCGGCGACCTCTGTCGCTCGCGTGAGTGTGATGATTGTCCAAAGCAAGCGGCCGACATCCATCAGACCAAGGGTAAACAGCAGCAAAGCCGGCAGGATTAGGGCATATTCAACAGCCATGGATCCGGCAGTGTGAGACGCGTCGCGCAACATCGGCCGATGTTCCATGGCCTAATTTGTCCTGATGATCGTCGTCGCCGTAAACGTGGCCGGCAGGCCCCAGGTCGTCGGAAAGATCGCCATGTGGTTGAGCGACGCGTTGACCTGAACATATGTGCCGGCCGGAGTGCTCCCGGCGCAGGCGGTCGCAGAGCACGGCGGCGCACCCAAATTTAAGACGCTTCCCGCGGCGCTCGGACAGCCGCAGAACTGGGTCGGCGCCGGTGTCGCGGTCAGGGTGTTTGATCCCGGCAGCAAGGCGGCGCCGCTGGTTGTGGCGCTCGCTGTGCTTGCGGCGCTGAAAGCCGGAGCGTTCGTAGGCGCGTATGTCGCAGCCGCGAACAGAGCGCCCGCCTCGGCCGCATTGCTCACCTGCATCGCCTCGTAGGCGGAAACTCCGAGCTCGACTATTCCGGTCAGCAGCAGCAGGAGAAACGGAAGAAACAGCGCTAACTCGATCGCCGCCGTGCCCGACTCGCTGCCGACCTCCAGAGGGATACGAAATATTGTCCTGGCCGAAGCCATAAATTCCCGCCTTACTCAGTAAACATGGTTGCGCCGCCGCCGCCAATTGGGCTGGTGCCAGCGCCTGCGCAGTTGTTTGAAAAATTCGCGCCGCCAGAAAAATTGATTATTCCGGCAATCAGCTGGGTACAGCCCGATGGGTTGTTGACGCCGCCCGCAAAGACGACTGTCTGCTGCGGAAAGTAGAGCGCGCCCGTAACGTTTATAACGGCCCCACCGGTGAAAGTCTCGGTACCATTGTTGCTTGCAGCCACAACCGGATCGCCAAAAAAGGCAATCCCGGCCGTTGTGCCGGTGGTGGGCGCAGTCAAAGTAACGGCGCCCCCGTTGGCGATATAAACGGTGGCATAATTGTTGCCCGTGGCCGCCAGAACTATTGTGACTCCCGTTCCTTTGAGCGTCGCGCCTCCTCCGACAGTAAAAGCTCCCTGGTCAACATAATAGATGCCGGGATTCATAGTTATCGTTGCGCCGCCGCCAAACGTCACGCCCCCAGTCCATTGCCCCGCGCTTATTGTTTGCGATGTGGTTATTGAAGGCGAGAGAATGGTTCCCGTGGGAGTCGGTTGGGTCACCGCAGAGTAGGGATTAACGGTCGCCAAACATGTCGCTTGGGAGGCCTTGCACGAGGGAGACGAGCACGAGGACGCGCCATTGATTGCAGCGCCGTTGCTGAGCGAGGCCGTCCCAACGACGGAAACATCTTGTTTGGTCGACAAGTTCCCCGAGGTATCAGTGAGATTTATGTTCGTTCCGCCGGTCATCGACAGCGCCGTACTCCCCGAGGAACACACCTGAAGTCCACATGAGTCGAGTGTGATCGTCGCGCCGTTGCTAATGGTTACACCAGGGTTGGCGCTGCTGCTCAACTGCACCGCGCACGGAGTCGAGCCGCCGCCGACGGTCGCCACTGCCTGTGCGCCCACGCTAAAGGCGCCCGAACACCCCCCGCCTGGCAGGAGAGGACACACCGCACTGACGAGAGGAAGCGTCAGAGACTGCCGAATGATTACCTGGACAGCGGAGGCATTGGCGGCGTCAGCCGCGGTGGCCGGCGGGCTCACCGGTGTCGAATTGAAGGTAACGACGACGCCATTAGAGCCGTTGACGAAGCCACTCGCACCGGCGACCGCAATGGCCTCTGTGCTCACGGCGGCGGGATGACCGGTTGATGTCGCTATCGCCGCGCTGAACGCGGATGCGTCCGCCGCCGCCTGCATATGCCGTTGCACATAGAGGGCGTACCCGACGTCGATCGCCAGCGCGCCCATGCCGATCAGCACGACCATCGTGAGCGCCAATTGGATCGCGACAGCGCCTTCCTCGGCGTGAAGAAAGTTGCGCGCTGACGCGGCAAACCGGGTAAACATCCGCTGCTTCCTTAGCCGGCGCCGGCCCCTCCGGAGGAGGAGGATCAGGCAAGGACTGGCCGCCGTGTCCGCTACTACGGGCCTTGCGTTCGAGCGTGTCCGGCTTTTTCGGGCTTCGAGCCCGTCTCAATCGAAGAGTCGTCGACAATAACCTCTTCGATCAGACTGTAATTGATGTGGGTCAAAGGGCGCCCCGGCCGAAACGCCCTCGTTCTATCGTTGCTTGAAGAGACGAAGGAGGCTCATCCCACCCCCGCTACACGGCTCTTCGCGTCGCAGCGCTCCCTCTGAAGCCGACGGCCTACTTCTCGTCGGGGCGGAACGGCATGACCAACTGCGAGAGGTAGTTTTGCCGCATGGGATCGTCGATGCCGAAAGACTTCGGCCGCTCGCCCGCCGGCATATAGGCGGTCCCCAAGACCAGATCGAGAAACGGCAGCTGGCCAGCAAAATTCTTGTCGCGAGCCGCGAGATCCTTGCTGTGGTGCCAGTGGTGAAATTCCGGCGACGCCAATAGCCAACGAAGGCCCGGTCCGAGCCTGAGACTCACATTCGAATGCCCGAGCCAGGATTGCCACATATAGAGCAGAAGGAAAGCGCCCAGCGCGCCGGCGGAAAATCCCAATACGAAGACCGGCACGAAGCTGGCGCTTTTTGTAATGAGCGAATCGAGGGGATGGAAGCGTGCGCCGGCGAGCCAATCGAGGTCCTCGACGCTGTGATGGATCTTATGGATGCGCCACAGAAACGGGACGGCGTGCATGGCGCGGTGAGCCAAATAAGTCCCAAGGTCGGCCAGGAACATAATCTCAATAAACTGCAACCAGACCGGCTGAAAAGATACTGCGCTGCGCAACCCGGGCAACCACAAGTTCGCCGCGAATGTTACGCCGACGATTGAAAAAGCAAGTGTGCCGCCGACGACATAGCCGTTGGCGACCGAATAGATAATGTCATTTAACCAATGACGTCGGAAAATCTTTTGTGTCCGAAGCGTCAGAATGCGTTCAAGAGGGATAAAAATAATTGCCGTCAACAATAACGTCTTGAGTATCTCCATAGCCTGTCTCGCTCTGGCCGCGCCGGCTCAGCCCGTGTAAGTTTGGTTCGCATTGCAGCAAGCCGTGCAAATATTCCGGTTCTTGCGTGCGCGAGCCCCAGCGCGGCGCGGACCGAACGCCGCGCCCCTTCGTCGCACCGTATGTCCGCCGGAAAGAAATCGCGTTTCGCAAGATTTTTGAAAATAAACCCCTTTGTCCTAGCACAATTGATATATGTCAACTGACAAGATAAAAATAAATGTCAAACTGGTTGTTGGTGCATTGCTTTTAGGTCCAACTGAATTCGCTCTACAATCGCGGCAACGGTAACATTCACAGAAACGAGCCTTGCGGTGAACTTAATCAGCTCATCGAAAGCGACTCTCCCCACTGTATCGGCTTCGTTCACACGCCGCCCGAGAATCGGGCGTGACGCCCTTTCCGGCTGGCTCGCCTCCGGACCGGCCCGCTCGGCCGTTATCCGGATTTGCGCCGCCGTCTGGTTTCTGCTTCTGGGCGCGGCGTCCGTCCGTACGACCGGCGGCCAGGCCGCCGACATCGCGGCCGGCAGGGTCAGCTTGGGCGCTGCGTGGCCAGCTTTGCTCTCGCAAGGATGTATCATCGTTTTCTACACGATCATCTTCTGCATTATGATTCTTCGGCCCGAGCCGGTCGCCCGGGCAATAGGCGTCGGGCCGGCCCTGCTGGCGCTGGCCGGCTCGTATGGCACCTGGTTGATCCCCCTTCTGCCGCGCGGCCCGGAGTTGCCGGTTCTCGCCGTGGCGTCGGCGGTGATCCTCGTCGTCAGCGAGGGGCTGGTGCTCTATCCCCTGATTGCGCTGGGCGGATCGTTTAGCCTGATGCCGCAGGCGCGCAAGCTCGTCACCGGCGGCCCCTACGCCTACGTCCGGCATCCGCTGTACCTGGCTGAGGAGGCCGCTCTCGCGGCCATCCTGTTGCAGTACGCCTGGTTCGCGGCGCTGCCGTTCCTGGCGGTGCACGTCGCCGTGCAGATCCGGCGGATGCAGCTCGAGGAAAGGGTGCTTCGGAACGCCTTTCCGGAATATGCCGCATATGCGAAGCGCACGCCGCGCCTCATCCCTGGCGTGTGGTGAGGCTCCGCCGTTGCAAGGCCGCAAGCCTCGGTTCAGGGCCGCGCCTCCCAGCCATCGGATCAGGCCAACGATGAGCATGGGCGTGGACGTCTCTCAGCTAGCGCCGACGGCGCTGAGTTGATCGCTCTGGCCTTGCTGTAACGCTGGTCGGAGCAAATCTGACGCCGTCTTCACCACGGTCGCAGGCAAGCTGGTCACGCAGTCCAGGGATAATCGAGGCAGTCGCCTGCCGGCATGCAATGAGCGCAGCCACAATCTGAAGGCGCGTGACAACGGAGGTCAATATTTTCTTACTCCCTGCTCGCGAAATTGATTCACATCAATGAAAGTACGCAAATATTATTTATGTTCCTGTGTGAAAGGAATATAAAATGCGTAACACAATTAAGAGATTCGCCGTTCGGTTCGGGGTCGATTCAGAAAGCGGAGTGACCGCGATCGAATATGGACTTATCGCCGCGCTGATCGCTGTTACCATCATTACGGCGGTGACACTCGTGGGAACAAATCTCGGCCTGATATTCACCGGGGTGGCAGGCAAACTGGTCATGCCCGCAACCTAAGCGGGCAATCGGTGCGGTCGCCTCCGGGCATTACCGCAGCGGTCTCCATTCGGAAAGCCAGGCTCTGCTCTGGGCGCGATGGGCGCGCAGGTTGCGTCGTGGCGACAATGCACCGCTGCGCGGGGCGGATCCGGAGGGACCGCGCGGAGGAAGCATGAGTTCTCAGTCTCTCCAAATTGGCGCTTCGCTGACGAGCCTGATCCTGCTCTCAGTCGCGGCCGCAACGGACCTGAGGCAGCGGCGCATTCCAAATGGGATTGTGGCTGCAGTCGCTGCGATTGGCCTGACGCAGGGGATCATAGCAAGACCAGGACAGGTTTGGCTCAGCCTGCTGGTGGCGTTCATTGTGCTTTACGCGCTCGGAACCCTCGCCCATCATCAGGTTATCGGGGGGGGCGACGCAAAGCTGATCAGCGCCGTTACGCTGCTTGTCCCTCCGGCAGGCGCCGGACAGATCCTGATTGACATTGCGCTGGCCGGCGGTGTGCTCAGCTGCATCTACCTCCTGGCGCGCTTCGCGCTCGGGAGTCTGCCTGCGGCGTCATCCGGCGCCGGGGAGGTCGCCCGGCCGGAGGCCGGAATTGCTCTCACAGTCAGGACGGAGCGCGTCCGGATCGCCGCGGGCGGTCCTTTGCCATACGCCGTGGCCGTATTGGGCGGAGCGCTGATCTACGCGACCCGAGAGCTAGTTTAATGCTGCGCTATATTCTGCTCTCTTTTGGCGCCGTCTTCGTCCTCGGGGGCGTTGCGATCCTCGTCGTGTGGTTCGGGCAAGCAAGACAGGCCCCTGAAGCCGCGGCAATCCCCGCCGAAATCCGAACCACGGTGATGACGGCCGCGCACGCAATCCCCAAGGGCACTTTCCTGCGGCAAGATGATTTGAAACCGAAAGACCTGGGGCCCGACGAACATCTTCAACCGGGAAGTGTCGTATCCGGGCAGGAGAAGGACTTATTGGGCGCCCTCAGCCGGTGATCCTCATTCAGAGCTTCGAAGACAAGATTACCGTCGATCCCCGACGCAAGACCGCGGGGGAAACCGTCTTGCATGGCGTCCGGGTCATCGCGATCGATCAGTCGCTGGCTCTGCCCCAGGGCGGCCTTATCAGCGCCGTCGCCGGCACTGCCGACGCCCGTATTCCAAAGACGGTCACGCTCGAGGTGAGTGAGCGGCAAGCTGAGAAGCTTCTGGTCGCCTCGAAACTTGGGAGTTTTCAACTTACGCTTCTGCCTCTCACCGCCGCGGCCGTGGACCCGATCGAGGACGAACGCAACGCCAAGCCGGTGTGGGCGTCGGATGTCTCGCTCGCTCTCGACGAAGTCGCGCACCGCGAGCCGGTAAAGATCGGAGGGCCGCCCGCAAAAGCCGAAGTGCCGCAACCGCCGCCGCCCGCCCCATGTCCGCCTTCGACCGGCAGCACGCTCGATCAATCGGTTCGGTGCGCTCCCTCGCCCTCGAGCTATTACCGCGCGCCCTCGCCCTCCAACTCGGGGCCTGCCGAAGAAGCCCCGCATCAGAAGCCGTTGCCCACCATGCGTCTGCCGGCGGTGTCTCGGCAAGACGGAGGCCGATATGACTGATACGACCGTTGGGCCAGCAGTCACGGTCCGCTTGGCGGCGCCGACGACAATGGTTTTTGTGTCGGATCGTGAGAGCGAGGACGTGCTCCGGCAAGCGCTCAGCGATGTCGGCGCCCATGACGCCGAATTTG